>CBHXZU010000118.1:0-11368 GCA_966125105.1 uncultured Prosthecobacter sp. | reverse complement strand
CGAATATCACCAACGGTTCACCGAGCAGATCGATGAGTGGCTCGACCAAGGCATGGGGTCGTGCCTTCTGCGAAAGCCGGAGAACTCCGAATTTGTCGCAAATGCTTTGGGCCATTTCAACGGGGCGCAGTATCACATCGCCAGCTACGTCGTGATGCCGAACCACGTGCACGTGCTCTTCCAATTGATCGCGCCCAACGCGCTGGCTGGAGTGATGAAGTCGTGGAAGAACTTCACCGCCCTCCAGTTCAATCGACGCGAGAACCGAACGGGTGCCCTCTGGCAGCCGGAATACTGGGACCGGCTAATCCGGAGCGAAGAGCATTTCGCCAAATGCGCCGAATATATCGCCCTGAACCCTGTGAAAGCGCGGCTCCGCGAGGGGGAATACAAAGGAGCATGGGCCTCCGGCCCGTAACGGGGGATGCCGCCAGCGGGAGCAGGCATGTTGCAGGAGACAGCCGAAGTAAGGGCGACCGAAACGCCATCGAGGCGTTCATTGGCGGCGAATAGCCGCGCCCCAACAAGGCGCCGACGCCCTGGAGAAGCCATTCCGCTGGCGCGAGTTCTTCTATCAGCACTGGGCAACGTCACGTTTAGCGCTTGTCTCGTCGCTCGTTACGGGCCGGAGGCCCATGCTCCCTTCGCGGTTGCAAACCGCCTAGCCTAATACGATCGTCTGGGAGCGTTTCCGCAATCCTCCGATCGTTCCACACGCCTCACATGCTTCGACTGCTCGCTTCCGCATGGCGCCGCTGCGCCTTTATCCTGCTCACGGCTTGCCTCCTGATTCCCCGGACATCCTCCGCAGACTCCATTCTCCTGGACGGCGTCGACGACTACCTTTCCGTCCCAACAGATAGTCCGTTCTCGCTAAGTCAGTTTACGGTAGAGGCATGGTTCCGGCGGGAAGCCGGAGGCGTTGCCTCAACGGTGTCCGGCACGAGCGTCTATCCCATGGTTAGCCGAGGTTATTCCGAGAACTTCGGCCTCGCGATCCAGGCGGACGGAAAACTCTGCGGCATCATGTGGACGACCGCGAGCACCCGAATCTTCGCGCGCTCCCCGGCAGCGATCCCGATCGGAGAGTGGCACCACGGCGCGGTGACGTTTGATGGCACGGACCTAAAACTTTACCTTGATGGCCAACTCGTTTCCCAAGCGCCAACCGGCGCGGCCGCATACCTGGGCTCCAGCGGCGTGCGCATTGGCCAAATGCTCAGCAGCGGCACGGGCTACGGCAAATGGAGTGGATACCTCGATGAGATCCGAATCTGGAACCGCGCCCGCACGGCGCAGGAAATCGCCCTGCATTATGCGGAGGCGATCACGATGGCGCCGGACTTGGTAGCACGCTGGGGCTTTGAGGGCGTGACCACGGGAAGCGGGCTTTCCCCGCAATTGCTTGGCAGGGTCGGGGGCGCCGCTTTTTCCAGTTCCGCGCCAACGTTCGCCGGACTTGCCCCAAGCGTGCAGATCGTGTCCCCGGCAAGCGGGACGGACCTCGTTTTCGGCGCGCCCGTAGCGATCAATGCCCAAGCGACGGACGCCGATCTCATTCGCCTCGACTACTACTTCGGCACCACGAAGGTGCGGGAAGGAAGTCCGGGCCCCACCGAGTTCACCGATTTGCCGAAAGGCGACTACGTGGTGCACGTCATCGGTGTCGACGCATCGGGCCGGCAGAGTGGTTCCACTGTGACCTTTCGGGTGATCCCTCCGACCGGAACGGACGGCCTGTATTTCAACGGAACATCAGGCTTCGCTCGAACCAGCATCTTCACGACGCAACCGCTCGGCCAGTTTACGGTGGAAGCGGGCTTCCGCGTCGAAGGGGTTGGAAGCCCGCACTTGTTGAATACGAGCATCGGCTCCATCGTGGGCCTGGTCCATCGAGGGTCCCTTCCGACCTCGTCAATCTTCCTCGGCTTCCGTCCGAGCGACAATCGTCTTGTTGCATGCTTATCGAATGTCACCGACACCGCCTGGCTGGTGGGGAATACACCGGTGCCGCGAAACACCTGGCAGCATGCAGCCGTGACGTTCGATGGGCAGTTCATTCGCCTGGCATTGAATGGCACGCTGGATGCCCAGTCGCGAACCACGATCGTGCCGAACGATCTCGCCAACTCTTACACTCGGTTTGGCGACCTCCAGGTGACGGAAGGCGAGCGCGGCTTCTTCCACGGAAGCATCGACGATGTCCTGGTCTGGAATTACGCGCGGCCGCTCGCCGCCATCGCCGCGGGGCGCGGGTTAAATCACACCGGCGCGGCCGGCCTGCAAAACTTCTGGCGCTTGAATGAAGGGAGCGGCTCGGCCCTTGCAGATGCAGGGGCTCGCGGTTGGACCGCAACCGCCATGACGAGCTGGGCATGGACCGACGGCTTCCCAGATTTCACCGGCACCATCCCGACCGTGAGCCTGGCTCCCAGCGGCCCGCAGACTCTCCCGCGGGGGCTGACGCTCGCGCTCACCGCCAGCGCATCGGATCCCGACGGAATCGCGCGTGTTGAACTTTGGGATGACACGGGAAAGGTGGCTGAAACTGCGACGGCGCCATACGCCTTCAACTGGCCCGCGCAGCGCACCGGACCATTCCGCCTCACGGCGATCGCATTTGATTCGCTCGGCCATTCCGGCGCGAGCGCGCCGGTCTCTGTGAATGTCACCGCTGAAGGTGGACCGGGCGCATTGGTGTTCGATGGCTTGAATGGGAAGGCGAGCATCGATTCCACGACTCAAACGCTCGACCAATTCACGGTGGAAGCCTGGTTTCGCCGAGACCAAGTAGGCGCCGGTCTCGCTTACGACGGAGTCACCCCGGTGGAGACGCTCGTGATCCGGCAATACAGCACCTACACCACGCAGTACGCGAACTTCATCCTCGGCATCAATTCGACCACCGGCTGCGTGGTGGGCGGGTTCGGCGGCACTGCGATCAAACTCCTCACCGGCACTACGCCCTCGCCATACAATGTGTGGCGCCACGTCGCGCTGAGCTACGATGGGGCGATCGCCCGGCTGTATGTCGACGGGCAATTGGAAGCCGAGGGGAATCTCGGCGTTCCGAACACAGCAAGCGGGCAAACCCTCACTTTCGGCCGGAATACTTCCAGCACCCCGCTGGGAACGTTTGCCGGGGCGCTCGATGAGGTGCGCATCTGGCGCTACCCACGGACTGCCCCGGAGATTCTCGGCGCGCGGATGCAGGCAATCGCGACCGCGCCTGGCCTGGTCTCCCGATGGACCTTCAATGAAGGAACCGGGACCACCGCCACGAGCACGGGCGAAGCAACCTACGCGCTGACTCTCGCCCTTGGCACGTCATGGGGTTCGGGCACCGTGCCATCGTCCGAGGCCGCGCCGGTGATTTCCTTTACCTCCCCTGCGAATGGAAGCACGGCGCCGATCCTCTCGCCGCTAGCCATCAATTGCGCCGTTTCCGATGCAGACAGCGCTGTTGCCAAGGTCGAGCTCTACGTGGGCAACACGAAGCTCGATGAAGACACCCAGGCGCCGTTCACGTTCAGCTATCAAACGGATCAGTTCAGCTCGGTCCGTTTCCGCGCGGTCGCCATCGATGCCACCGGGCTGACCGGTTCCACCGACTTTCTTGATGTGACCTTTGGCGCGCCGAGTTCCGCGGGCAGCCTCTTCTTCAACGGCACAAGCAGTTACGTGGAAATCTCACCCACGGCTTCCTTCGCAAAGTCGCAGTTCACCGTCGAAGCGTGGATTCGGCCTGAACTCAATGCGACGGCATTCACAATAAGCACAATCGGCCCGGTGGTGCCGATCATCTCCCGGGGATCCACTTCCGACGGATTCAATTTCCTCCTCGCCTACAGCGGCGGGCGGCTTCAATCGATCTTAACCCGCAGTGATACCGGCATCGCCCGCGCTCAGAGCTCCGCGCTCCTGCAATTCGGCGCCTGGCAACACGTGGCCACTACTTACGATGGCAACTTCCTTCGGGTCTATGTGAATGGCGTGCTCGAGGGCGAATCGGCGGCATTCGTCGGGCCCGTGGCGACGCCCACGCAGCGGCTCGCGTTTGGCACGACCATCTCCCCCAGCAACACTCGCTCCGGCTACTATCGCGGATTTATTGGCAATGCGCGGATCTGGGACGTTGCGCGCCCGGGTCCGGCAATCCTGGCCGATCTGAAAGCCACCGCGTTCGCACCTCCGCTCCCCTTGGCGGCATGGTCGTTCAATGAGCCGGAGCCCCAACCCATTGCCAGCACGGGATCTGCAACCGCAGTTTCCGCGAACATGATCGCGATTCAGCGATCGATTCCAGAGCCGGGTGCCACCGGCGTGGTTCCGCAAGTCACGCTCAGCGCAAATGCATCCAGCGTTGTCGAAGGACAGTCGGTCACCTTCACCGCCGCGCCGACAGTAGCGACAGGAGTCATCACGCGCGTCGAGTTCTTCAATGACGCCACCAAAGTTGGAGAGGCCACCGGCGCGCCATGGTCCTTCACTTGCGCAGCCGCAACTCCGGGATTCTTGCGCGTCACTGCGGTCGCCACGGCAGACAGCGGAGAGCAAGCGGCGTCCAACACCGTCACGATCCCAATCGCGCCGGCAATCGGGCAGGGCGGCCTTTACTTTGACGGCGTCGACGACGACGTGATCCTTCCACCCAGTAATGTGCTCTCCGCAAAGAGCGGAACGATCGAATGCTGGTTCCGGAGAGATGGCACGGGATCGGTCATCGAGGGCAATTCGCCATGGCTTCCGCTCGTATCGCGGGGACGGCTCAGCGCAAACAACGAGATGCGCGAATACCTCCTCGCGATCGCGGCAGACACTGGGAAGCTGATCGGGGCGGTTGGAAACGCGCAAATGTCGAGCAGCGCTGCCATCCCCACCGGTGAATGGCACCACGCGGCGCTCACATGGGACAGCACGGCTACCCGCCTCTACCTCGATGGGGTGCAGGTGAGCACAAGCTTTGGCTTGTCCAATTTGCCTCCGGCAGCTTCTGCCCCAGCCATTGGAACGGCCACGACCGCAGACGGCCAGGCGTGGGGACATTTCCAAGGCGCCATCGATGAAGTGCGCATCTGGTCCGAAGCGCGACCGGCCACGGATATCGCCAACAGTCGCTCGCAGGCCATTCGCGCGGCGGCCAATCTGTCCGGTCGCTGGGGCTTTGATGAAGCAGCAGGGCCGATGACCGCAGACAGTTCTGGAAATGGTGTGGCGGGAAAACTTCGCGGCAATCCAACTCGAATCGCCGGCGCGCCATTGACGGCGCTGCCCATACCGGCAGTCGCGCTGGTATCGCCGGCCCCGGGCGCATCCATTTCGCCGGCGACAGCCGTGCTCCAGGCGCAGATCACTACGGAGGCGCCCACCGCGCTGACCTACCGATTCCGCGGCAGGTCCGTCGCGCGTGATGCCGGCACCTTTACGGTGGTCGCCATTCCCGACTCGGTGAACTACACCCATGCGCGGAACGGCGGGAGTCCCGCGATCTTGGACGCGATCATGGACTGGGCGGTCGCGAACCGAGCATCCCGAAACATCGCATTCGTCACGCATACTGGAAACCTCGTGGATGCGGCGGCTGCCGATGCGAGCTCCGCATGGACGAATGCAAGCGGCTCCTTTGGTCGTCTCGAGAACCCGGCCACCACCGGGCTCGCCGATGGCATTCCCTTCGGAATAGCTCCCGGCGCTCTCGATCTCGCCGCAACCAACCTGGGATTTCGGACGAACTTTGGGCGCTCCCGGTTTGCCGGACGCGGGTGGTTTGCCAGCAGCAGCCCGATCGCGACCAACGCAAACAGCCTGCAACTCTTCACCGCGGGAGGGGTCGATTTCGCCGTTGCCCACATTGCCTACGACAGCTCGATGACTTCGAGCTCTGCCGCGATCGTTTGGCTCGGCAGCGCCCTGGCCCAGTACCCGGAGCGACGATTCATCATTGTCACGCCTGAGCTGCTCGCCGCCGATGTGGCCCAAACTTTCATCGGGAACGGGACGGTCTTCAGTAGTTTTCTCGCCACAAAGAGCAATGTCGCGGCCGTGATTGGAGGACGCGCGCTCGGCGAAGCGCGACGCGCCATCACCACCACGGGCGGAATGGTTCCTGTGCTGACGGCGAACTTCTCCGGGCGTCCGCAAGGCGGCGGAGGCTGGATACGCCTCCTCGAGTTCTCCCCGGCCAGAGGCACCATCCGCTCTCGGGCATACTCCCCAACCCAGGACCAGTTTGAATCGGATGAAGACAGCGACTTCACCGTGGCGTGGCCTACTCCGGCCCCGGCGCCAGCGTGGGCGGATGTAAGCCCCAGTTCACCCGTCACGACGCCTGCCGTATCCACCGCATGGTCGGGCTTGCTGCCCGGTCGCAGATATGAATGGACTGCCGAAGCAAGCAACGGCGTGGATCAAGTCAACGCGCTGCCTCGCGCGCTGGCGACGACCATTGATACGCAAGCGCAACCGCCGACCGTCGCACTGCTCGAGCCCGCCACGCCCGCGACCGCAACCCTTCCCGCAGCCATTTACTTGCAGGCGTCCGCCTCCAGTCCGGATGATGCAGTGGAACGGGTTGAGTTCTTCGTCGACGAGACCTGCGTCTTCACGGACACCGCGGCTCCTTATGCATTCATTTGGCAACCGGGAAACACAGGAGCCTTTCAAATTACAGCACGAGCAACCGATCGTCGCGGTCTTCAGACCGTATCCGCGCCCGTAGCCTGCACGATCGCACCGGAAACCGCGACCTCCACGCCGACAATCAGCCTGGCAAATCCAGGCGGGACGACCGTGCATTTCGGAACCCCAACCCTCGATCTTGTCGCCACGGCGAGCGTCCCATCACCCAACGCGATCGCGTCAGTTAGCTTTTTCGTCAACGATGCCCCCGTTGCGACGGACACGGCCTCGCCGTATACGACCCCGGTCTCATTCACCGCTCCGGGGACATATGATCTCCGGGCGATCGCCACAACGACTGAGGGCGGATCTGCGGCTTCCGCGATCGTCAGGATCACGATCCTGCCAGTCAGCAGTCTCAACCTCACGCGCGGGCCTTATCTGCAGATGGCGTCTCCGACTTCCATGATGGTGCGGTGGCGAACTGGAACGAACACCCGCGGGCGTGTTATGTACGGAACTTCACCCGACGCGCTGACTGCATACATTGAGGAACCGACTGCGAAAACCGACCACGAAGTGCAACTGACCGGCCTGCAGCCGAACACCCGTTACTACTATGCCGTGGGAGTGAATGGAGGCGCCGCAAACAACGGCTCGGATCAGGATACGGAGTTCCTCACCCCGCCGCTCAGTGGCCGCGCGCGGAATACTCGGATTTGGGCACTTGGAGATTCCGGCACGGGACTTTCCGGCCAGAAAGCGACGCGCGACGCGTACTACAATTTCACGGGCGCGCGAGGAACGGACGTGCTGCTGCTCCTGGGTGATAATGCCTACAACTCGGCCACGGATGCGGAATACCAGGCGAACCACTTCGACATCTACGCGCCCCTCCTCAAAGGCACGCCGACTTGGGCGACACTAGGCAATCACGAGACGGACGGCTACTCGCTCGACTCCACGTTTACCTACCTGGCGGTCTTCAATCATCCGAAAGCCGCTGAACTTGGCGGCGCCCCATCCGGCACCGAGCGTTACTATTCCTTCGATTACGGGAATGTTCACTTCATCTCCCTCGACTCGATGTATAGCAGCCGCGCGGCCAACGGCGCGATGGCCACCTGGCTGCAGGCGGACCTGGCTGCGACCACCGCGCGGTGGATCATCGCATTCTGGCATCACCCGCCGTACTCGAAGGGTGGCTGGGATTCAGACACCGAAACTGCGCAGATCCAGATGCGGCAGGTGTTCAACCCGATTCTCGAACAGAATGGGGTGGACCTGGTGCTGGGCGGACACAGCCACAACTACGAGCGCTCCTACTTTATGAGCGGTCACTTTGGACTATCCTCCACGTTCAGCGCCGCGACCATGCGCAAGCAGGATGGACTCGGCCGGCCGGGCATCGATGGGGCGTATCTGAAGGACACGCGGGTGAGCGCGGCGAACAAAGGGACTGTCTACGTCGTCGCGGGCAGTGCTGCGAGCCTCTACAGCGCTTCGCTGAATCATCCGGCGATGGCGGTTTCGCGAAATCAGATGGGCACGGCGGTCGTCGACGTCGCGGGGAATCAACTCTCGGTGAAGTTCGTGCGCGATAACGGGACGGTCGGGGATTATTTCACGATGATCAAACCGTGGGGGACAGCCGACAGCGATGGCGACGGCCTGCCGAACGACTACGAGTCTGAATATGGCCTCAATCCAGCAGTGAACGACTCCGCAGCCGATTCGGACAGCGACGGCACGACTAACGGCGATGAGTACCTCGCAGGCACGGATCCTAATGATCCAAACAGCCGCCTAACGGTGACCATCGGAGGAGGCAATGGCTCTCCCACTTCGTTGGGATTCCCGTCGGTCGCCGGGCGCACTTATACGGTTGAGCGACGCGGGGATCTATTGGCCGGAAATTGGGAGACGATCCGCGACGCCATCGCCGGCACGGGGGATATCATCACCATCGACGATCCTAACCCGCTTCCCGGCGGAGGGTTTTACCGGCTGAAAGTCCGGTGAGAAGTTCGGCGCCCATGTCCTCGAAAGGACCACATAGAGTTGCATGATGGCGAAAGGCGTTGGAGATTCGCCCTGAGTTTCCACCAGTGCAGTTGAACCGAACAACTCTCGGCGGGCTGATCCTCTGGACCGCCCTGTTCTTCCATGCTGGGTCTGCGTTTCCGCATGGCCCGTGGCATGAGCAGCTCGCGGCTTTGAGCGCGCGGCTGGAGGCGGCGCCGGATGACACGCAGACCCGGCTGGCGCGGGCGCGGCTTTTCGCGATGCATGGGGATGGACTCGCTGCGCGTTGGGACATTCACGTGGCGGGCCGGTCGGGTGCAGCTGCTTCGTTGACGGCGCTGGCTCGCGCGGACCTGGCAGCGACGGAGGAGGACTGGACAGCCGCGGCAGCGGAGATCCCGAGTTTTCGCAACGACCTGCGGAACAATTCCGAGGCGCTTCGGCTGTGCGCGAAAATCCATGCGGCTCGCGGGGAAAAAGCGGAATATCTCGCGACGCTGCGCGCGGTGGTGGAATCCGCAGCGCGCCCGGAGCCTGACGACTACCTCGTGCTGGCGCAGACTCTCTCGGAAAACGGCCGGGCTGAAGATGCGCTTGCGGTGCTCGATGCCGGAGTCGCGCGGATTGGCCCGGCAGTGGGGTTGTTCGAAGCAGGGATCACGCTCGAAGAAAAACGCGGAAATTGGGAAGGGGCGATTCATCGCATCGATGCCGCGTCGAAACATCTCCCGAACTCCGCGCGCTGGCTGGCGCGCAAGGCGGATTGCGAAGAGAAGGCCGGACGCGCCGAGAGCGCGACGAGTTCCCGGCGGGCGGCGCTGGCACTCCTCGAGTCGCTGCCGGAAGCACGCCGCAACGCGCGGGCGAATGCAGAGCTGGCCACCGCGCTGCGCGACAAGCTAAACGCGGATGCGGCAAAATAGAATGCACCTCCCGTCCCTCATCTGCGCAATGATCGGCGTCGCGGCAGCCAGCCTGTGCCGCGCGCAGGAAGCCCTGCCCCGCCTTCCCTATTTGCAAGTCGTCACGCCCAACGCGGTGACCGTGCGGTGGCGCACCGGCACGCCGACCCAGGGACGTGTGTGGTATGGCTCCCGACCGGACGCGCTAACCTCGTTTGTCGAAGGATCCGTCCCAGGAACGGAGCACGAGGTGCGTGTGCTCGGGCTGCAGCCGAATACAAAATACTACTATGGCGTCGGCGATGCGGATGGCGTGGTGAGCGGCGGGGATGCGCAAAGCTTCTTCGTCACCTCGCCACTCCCCGGGCGAGCGAAGCGGACGCGCATCTGGGCCTTGGGGGATTCCGGCACCGGCGCGGCGGGGCAGATGGAGACGCGCGACGCGTACTATGCTTACACCGGCAAACGCGGAACGGATCTCCTGATGCTGCTCGGCGACAACGCCTACGGATCCGGTTACGACGAGGAATACCAGGCGAATTTCTTCAACATCTACCCCTCGCTGCTGAAGAACACGCCCATCTGGCCGACGATCGGCAATCACGAGACGGTGCAGTCGCCGATTTACGATCCGGAGTATCCTTACTACAAAAACTTCACCATGCCGACGTCCGGCGAAGCGGGCGGAGTTCCATCGGGGACAGAGCGCTACTACTCGGCGAATTACGGGAACATCCACCTCGTGTGCCTTGACTCGATGACTTCCGACCGCTCGGCGAATGGCGCGATGGCCGCATGGCTGCGGGCGGATCTCGCGAGCACGACGGCGCGATGGGTTATCGCGTTCTGGCATCACCCGGCTTACTCGAAAGGCGGGCATGATTCAGACACCGAGGGTCCCATGGTGGAGATGCGCGAGAACCTCGTGCCGATCCTGGAAGAGTATGGGGTCGATCTTGTCCTCGCCGGCCACAGCCATGTGTGGGAGCGCTCCTGGCTGATGACGGGGCACATTGGCGACTCAACGACTTTCGATCCGAGCATGCGGCGCAGCGGCGGGCTTGGTCGGCCCGGTATCGACGGAGCTTACGTGAAGAACGCGGCGGCTCCGGGCGGCGGACAAGGCACGGTGTACATTGTGGCCGGGAGCGCGGCAGGACTCTACTTCACGACGCCGCATCCCGCATTGCCGGTCGCTTTGGCCCGCCTCGGCACCGCAGTGATCGACGTGCAAGGCGATCGACTCGAAGTGAAGTTCCTGCGCGAGACAGGCGCGATCGATGATTGGTTCACGATGATCAAACCGTGGAGCGCCGCGGACACGGATGGCGATGGGATGCCGGACGACTTCGAACGGGAGTACGGGATGAATCCGAACTCCGCGGCAGATGCGGCGCAGGACCTCGATCAGGACGGGGCGAACAACTTGCAGGAATTCCGTGCCGGCACCGATCCGACTGAACGCGACAGCAAGCTCGTGGCATCGATGGCGAATCCCGGCGGGGGCATCGCCGTGCGATTTTCGTCGGCGCCCGGACGCCGCTACGTGATCGAGCGCTGCACCGATCTCGCGTCAGAAAACTGGATGATGTTTGCCAACAACATCGAGGGCACGGGTGACGAGGTCTCGATCAGGGATCCATCCCCGCCTGCCGCCGGCGCATTTTACCGCGTGAAGATCCAGCCGTGAGGATTGCGGATTTCGAATTTCGGATTTTGGATTGCAAAGCACGCAGGCGGCTCGGGGCGGGTAATCCGGAAAATCCGCAATCCGCAATCCGCAATCCGCAATCCGCAATCCGCAATCCGCAATCCGCAATCCG
>CBHXZU010000117.1:0-11390 GCA_966125105.1 uncultured Prosthecobacter sp. | reverse complement strand
TCGTGGAGGAGAAGGAAACCACGATCACGCGCGAACTGGCGCAAGCACCCAACGCCCCGCGGGAGCGCGGGCATATAATACTCGGCGCGAGGCGCCAAAGTGCTCCAATAGCAACGCGGGACCGGGGCGTGGGCTCCGATCCCGCGTTTGTCTATCGAGGCAGTAAACTTCAGGGCAGCGGCACCGTGAAGATCTTGGGATAGTTTGCTCCCAATAATTCCAATTGGACGAGCGGACCATTTGAATTCGGATTCGCCGGAATGCTCGCCGCCTCCGCGAGATTGAAGTCGTTGTCGTAGGTTAGCACGATCAGGTTTCCGACCACGCAGACGCCTTCGACTTTTTCGAGCAGCGGATTGATCGCGGTGATCGATTCGATGACCACGGTTTTGGAAACCGGGACAATGCCGAAAGTGGCGAGTCCGGCCGGGTCCAATTGCTCCAGCGTCTTGGTGGGATCTGCGATCAACTTGCCCGCGGCGTTTTCCAGGGGCGTGATATCCGTCGCGCCGGTCACATTAATCTCGAACAGCTTGTCGGTGCCGCGTTCAGGCACGAGAAGCCGGCCAGGCGCGGTGGAAAACAGGTCGCTGAGCGTCACCGTCCCGTTGTTTGCCGGCATCTGGTAGACATACTGGCGCACCAGCGGAGCGGAGCCGCCGTGGAGCAATGTATTCAGATTGATGGCTAACAAGCGGCCGTTTCCGTTGGCATCCGCCGCCGCGCGATTCGGGTTATTGAGCGGCCGTTGCATGACGGAATAGAGGATGCCGTCGGACGCGGCGGCGATTCCTTCGAGGCCGCGGTTGTTGCGCCGCTTGGCGAGGACCGCAGGGAGCACGTCGTAGGTCGGCACTTCCTCCGCTCCCGTCAGAGTCCCCGCGGGCACCAGGCGCAACTGCACCTTTCCGTTGGGCCCAAACATGGCCACGCTGGGTTTCGATTCTTCGCAGGCCCAGAAGTTGCCCCACAAATCGATCGTGACGCCTTCCGCGTCCAGCGAATCCTCGTCGAATGGAAGCACGTTCAGGTCGAAGTCATACGGAACATCCGATGCCGGTTTGCTCGTGGGCAGGCCGGTGATCTGTCCACCGTCCGGTTTCTTCAGTGGCTTCACCTCATCGACGATCGCCGTGCCGTTTGGCAGCAAGCGCACGGTGACAAGGTGCGGTCCGAATGTGGGAATGGCCCAGGTTTTGTAGGCCTTGCCATCGGCGTCGACGAAATCGGGCGCAGGTCCCCGATCGGTGATGGTGTAAAAGGACCCTGGCTTGCCCGGTACCGGGTAAAGCCCGGAAAACCCTCCCAGCTTGATCTCGTTCCCGTTGTAAGGATCCGTATAGAGCGTGTGCGCGGGGGACTGGACGTTCACGTCGAATGTCTCGGCGCGAGCGAATGTGAGTGAGGTCATCGCAAGGGCCAGGCCCATTGAAGCGGCAGGAGCCGCCAGCAGAGACCGGAGGTTTTTGCGAGGTGAAGTCGCCGAAGCGATCTGTGGATGCGTTTTCATGGTGCGGTTATGTTTCGGGGCCGCATTTTCCGACCGAGGCGATGCCTATGGTGGAGGTGCCGATTCCCGTCACCTATGCGTGCGAAACCCGGCCGGCGAATCTGCCAACAAAGTCGAAAAAAGTTTTGCCGGCCGCCAAACCCGCGCACCGCGCCTCATTCGCGAAAGGCATCGCGGCTTCTGTCGTCAGAGCGCAAGGCGCAATTGAGGGGATGGTGGGACGAGGGTGCTGGCGCCGATGCCCAGCAGGCGGAGGGGCTTTGTCACGAGCCGATCTCGCGCAAGGAGGATGCACGCGAGGCGATAGATTTCATTCGTGGTGCTCAGCGGCTCTTCGAGGCGCATCTGCCGCGTCAATGTCTTGAAGTCGCTGTAGCGCACTTTCACCTGGATCGTGAGCGCGCCCATCGAGGATTTCTGGAGCGTGTCGGAGACGTCGGCGGCAAGTTCCTTCAAGGCCTGGCGGAGAATGCGACGGTCGTCCGTATCATGGAGGAACGTCGTTTCGCTGCTGATGCTCTTGCGCCCTTCGCTCAGATCGAGTTCGCGATCGTCGTTCCCGAACGCGCGCTCGTGCAGGTGGTCGGCAAAAGATCCGACAACCCCGCGGAGTTCTGCGGGCGTCGTTTGCTGAAGGTCGCCGATGGTTTTGAAGCCGGCGGCTTCGAGGACTTCCGCGGTTTTCGGGCCGACCCCGTGCACAGCGCGCACCGAGAGCGGCTTCAGAAACTCCACCTTCTCCCGCTCTCGGATGAGCGTGAGACCATTCGGCTTTTGGAAGTCACTCCCGAGCTTGGCCAGGAACTTGTTCGATCCGACTCCGATGCTTGCAGTGAGCTGGCGTTCACTTTTGATTCGCTCCTTGATCCGGCGCGCGATCGGCATCGCAGCTTCGAGCACGCTGTCGGGATCCGCTGTTGTGGAAAGGCCTTCACTCAGGTCGAGGTACGCTTCGTCGACCGATACCTTTTCCACGGCCGAGGTGAAGGCATGGAGGATCTCCATGATTGCCCGTGATTCCGTCCGGTAGACGTCCATCCGCGGGCGCACGAAAATGCCGTGCGGGCACAGCTTCCCAGCCGTGCGTGAAGGCATGGCGGAACGGACCTTGAACTTCCGCGCCTCGTAACTGGCCGCGCACACGACACCACGCTGGTCCGGCGGAGATCCGACGATCACCGGTTTTCCTCGATACTCAGGATGATCGCGTTGCTCCACGGACGCAAAGAATGCGTCCATGTCCACGTGCATGATTACGCGCGGCATTCCCTCTTAAAAGTCGTCGTTCGGCCGCAGATCATCAACACGGCACGCCATTGCCTCCGGAAGCTGCGGCGCGCAAGGCTGCGCTTTTCGCCTGTGGCAGGTGCAGTCCGTGCATTTCCTTTCAAATCCCGATAGTATCTAATGATGCCCACTCTTGAAGACGCCATCCTGCTCGCCACTGAGGCTCACAAGGGCAAAACGGACCGCTATGGCGCGCCGTTCATTCTGCACCCATTGAGAGTGATGCTGCGACTGAGGAGTGAGACCGAGCAGATGGCAGGGGTGTTGCATGACGTAGTGGAGAAGACGCCTGTAACGCTGAAAAACCTCCGCTCCGCGGGCTATCCCCTGGACGTGATCGATGCCGTGGATTCGGTTACGCGCCGGGAAGGTGAAAGCTACGAAGCGTTCGTCGAACGTTCGGCGAAGAATCCGATCGCCAGACGCGTGAAGATTGCGGACCTGGAGGACAATATCGACACGCGTCGGATGAGCCAATTGTCGGAGAAGGATTCCCAGCGGCTTGACCAGCAGTTGCGCGCGTGGAGGACGTTGCGCGAGATGGGAGAATAGAGCCTCTACCGACACCGGTTTTCGCCTCCGCAAGTTTGCCTGCGGAAGGAGCGTGTGACTTTGGCGCTTTGACCCCTTGGGGCGGACCCGATGGAGCGAAGTGTTCGGCTCATCTGGAAACTATAGACGGTAGGTGCGCAACAGATCTCCTCCGCACCTCGCGGGCCTCTCAGTCGCTCACCCTGATGCAAAACACCCGCGCCAGATGCAATCTGGCGCGGGTGCCGCGGAAGTCAATTTTGGCTGGATCGTTACACGATCGGGTTCTCAAGGGAGATAAGGACTGCGCCCGCCGCCTGTGCTGCAGCGATGACGCTGAAGTTGTCAGACCCTAGTCCGCCATCGATCTTCAAGCTGCGGAAGACAGCCGTGTTTACGATTGCTGTGTCGACACCCTCGCCGAGCGACGCCCGGAAGTTCACGATCACTCCACCGGCCGCACCCAGGACCACGGTGTCTGCGCCCACGCCGCCGGTGTAGGTAAAGGAGCTGAATGCGCCCAGGGTGCCGGCATTCAGGAAGTTGTTTCCAGCGCCGCCCTTCATCGATCCGACTCCAAAGAATTGGGAATTGGGATCGAACACGACTTGATCCTGACCGAGGCCGCCTTGGTAAGCGAAGCCCGCCCGGAGTTGCGAAAAGGCGAACGTCGAGGAGTTGCTTCCATCGCCTGCCAAGAGTGTGGCTTTGCCGAGAACGACGGCACCGCCGAGGAAGACGGTGTCGTCGCCGGCTCCACCTTTCACATAGAGGGTGCTGTCGAGGTTGGAACCGGTGATGTTGACCGTGTTCGTGCTATCGCCGAGCGCGAACTTCGCTGCGCCAACGACGTCCGTGCCTTGAAGATTGACCGAATCAGCGCCGGCCCCGCCGACGAAGTTGATGCCGCCATTCAAGACGGCGCCGCCCGCGGTCACCGAGTTTCCGCCATCGCCGAGGGCCAATTGCAATGCCCCGCCGATGGTCAGGATGCCGGCGGATGAAGAGATCCCCACGCCGTCGTTGCCGTTCAACGTGCTGACGCGAACGGAACCCGCGATGCGCGCATTTCCGGTGATGCCGACGGAGTTGTTGCCGTCGCCCAGCGCGAACACAGCGGCACCAAGAACCGTCACAAACGGATCGTTCGCGGACAGCGTGAGCGACACGAGATCGCTGCCCAATCCGCCATTCACCGTGAGACGGCCTCCGACGAAGAAGTTTTGGTCGCCAATGAATTGGTTGGCACCGTCGCCCGCATTAAAGGTCAGCTTTCCGTCCACGCGTCCTGAAATCGTGACTTTGTCCGAGCCTGGTCCCGTCTTGATCAACACGTCGCCATTATAAATGCCGGCCCCGCTGACAGTCAGAGGGCCATCCAGGGAGACGATCTTCGCATTCGAAAGGACCGTTCCGTTGTTGATGAAGCCCGCCGCGCCGGTGAGCGAAAGGGTTCCGATTCCACCGTTGTTCACCAGGCCTCCCCCAACGGTGGTGATCTTCATGTCGCCGAGAATCCCGACATTACCGACAGTAACGACGGACGCCCCGGTCGAAACGACCGTGGCATCGATCACGTTGGGTCCAGTGCCAAGGAAGTCGATCGTATCCGCACCAAGGCCCGATGTGACGGACACATCACCGCGGAAACCGGTGCCGTTGAAAACCAGGTCGGCATTGTCGGCAAGATCGGTGAGCTTCACCTGGATGTTTTTAACACCGTCGATGATAATGGGCGCCGCGCCATCGAGCAGTTGAAAGGTGTCGACGTCCGTCTGCACGAGCGCGAAGTTTGCCGCCACCAGCGGCGACGACGGATTGATCTTGAGCACGCCATTGCTGATGACGTGAGTGACCGTGGCGGGGGCGATTCGAGGTTCGAGGGCTTCGATGGTGGAACGTAACGTTTTAGTCATGAGTGTGACAGAGCTAGCGGGTCTGAGTCGGTGGCGGAAGCAGGAAGATGGAAATTATAAGTTACAGCTAAGCGACTTCCTCAGACCGACCGCAGTAGGCTAGCTTTTGAGGTTCGGCCCCCTTCGAAGGCCCAGGTTTGAACACGGTCATCTCAAGCGGTGCGCCGTCGCATTAGTTGAGGTCTGCGGCCCGGATTCCGGCGGGAGGCTCCTGATGGTTTCCTTTCCAAAATGAAAGAGTCCTCATGTTGAAGCGCACGGGGCCTTCCCGTTCTTTCCGCGACCAGTCGCGCGGACTTCGACATCGCCGAGAGATGCTCGCGATCCGCAGCGGCTCCCTTCCTCGCCATGAAACCTCGCTCTTTGTCCCGTCTGTCCGCATCGCGCAAACTCTGGATTGGAACCGCCGCAGTCACGGCGCTCGCAGGTCCAATTCATGCGGCCAATATCAATTGGAGCGGCATATCCGGCGACTTGTTGTGGGCGACACCCACCAACTGGGTCGGTGATCTCATTCCCGGTCCGACGGACATTGCCGTCATGGCCTTGAATCAAGCCCAGACGATCAATCTCGGAGGCACGACCCAAGTGGTGGGCGGGATTTCTTTCACCCAGACGAGCGCGTACAATCTCACCGGTGGATCTCTGGTGCTAGGACAGGTGAGTCAAACGGGGAACGTCAATAACCAGATCGCGTCCAGTGTCACGATCACCACTCCCAATGCGGGAGTCGACATTCTCAACGCCAATATTACCTCCAACACCCTGCAGCTTCAGGGAAAGATCACGGCGGGAGGGCTGACGAAGACTGGGAATGGTCTCCTGCGCCTGGGCACGAGCGGAACGAGCTTCGAAAACGCAATCAACGGCGCGATCAACCTAAACGGTGGGACTCTCCAGGTCGCAGCGTCTTCGGCTGCCGGCGTGAACAATCCGCTCGGCGGGACGGGCGTCGACAGCGACTTGATCAACATCGGCGCATCCGGCGTGACGCTGCAGATCACCGCGCAGACGAGCTACAATTTCGGGCGCCAGGTGGTGGCTAACAACAACAGCTTCACTCTGCGCGGCGACCCCGCCACGAGTGATCCAGGCGATTTCCGGATGACGATCGGCAAAATCAGCATCGGGAATGCGACTCTCACCGCGACGACGGGTTCGGGATATCAACTGGCGACGAGCGAGCTGGCGCTCAACTCCGGTTCGACCACCACCGTCGTCGCGAACAATTTCTTCTACCTGAATTCCATAACGGGCGACGCGACGACCAAGATCGTCAAGAACGGCGGCAGCGATCTGCGGATCGTCGGCAACACCACCAACGCCACGACGTTTGCCGGAGACATCGATCACAACCAAGGCTGGCTGGTGCTGGAGAGCAACGGCGCGACGGCGCAGCCGCTGGGAAATGCTGCCACGCAGATCACGATCACCCATGCGACGAACAACCCGGTCGTTTCGCTGCGAGCGGAGGCGAGCCGGACGTTTGATGGAGTGAACATCGATGCTGGGAACAACAACTTCCAACTCGATGTGCGGAATCTCTCCGGCAGCACCAACGGATTCACGATGAGCGCGGGCGCAGTCACAATGGGCAACGCGACCGTGAACGTGATCGGCGACCGCGCGCAGGGGCGTCTTTCGGCTTTCACCATCAATCCGGGCGCCACGCTGACGACGATCAACACCAATACATTCAGCAATGCCGCGCAGCACCTGCGCGTGGATGTCCTGACCGCCGATGCGGACGCAACGCTGCGCAAGAGCGGCAGCCAGGCGCTTTTCGTGGGCGCATCGGATTCGACATTTGATGGAAAGCTCGAGTTGAATGGCGGCACGCTGGTGGTGGAGGCTGCGGCGGGATTAAATCCGATCCAGGACCTCGCCGGGCCGATTACATTCACCAACGGGTCCACGCTCTCGCTGCGAGCGAACGCCAGCCTTGATTTCGGCGACAACGTCGACGTGGCATTCACGCCTGCGGTGCTCAGTTCAACGATTGAAGTTCGCCGGAGCAACGGCGCGCTGACGGGCCAGGTGATTGGGCTGGGCGACGTGAGCATCACCGGAACCGGAAACCGCACCCTGACGCTCAACACCGGGGAAAGTTACGCGGCGACGTTCGACGCATTGAATGTGGGCGCCGGCACCGCCGCACGTTTTGTGGGCAATGCGAGCGTAACGACTCCCGTATTGAGCATTCCGGCGGGCGCGAGCCTGGACAAGTTTGGCGGCGGGACGCTGACCTTGAATGCGGATAACTCAGCGACCTTGCTTGGCACATTGACCCTGCGCGCCGGCACGATCACGGGCACCACTGCGGGTGCCTTGGGAAATGGTGGAATCGTCGTGGGAAATCCGACGCCAAACTCCGCTGGATATCTCGTCGATTTTTCGCGCCTAAACTATAACGCGGTGAATGCGAGCGGGGCCGCCGGTTTGGATGCCACCGCAGTGGCGGGCGGAGTCATCGATCTCAACGTCACGCCGGGCGCGGGGGAGTCTTTCGCCGTGCAAGCCGACGGGCGAATCCAAGGGACTTCCACGCAACTTGCCGCGCTTACCGCAGGTGCAAATGTGACGCTCGCCGCGGGGGCGATTGTCTCCCATGAGAATCCCGGCGCAGCATCGGCTACGATCCAGGGGCTTAGCGCGGATATGGGTCTGTATTATGGCATCGCAAACACCGCGAATGACCTTCCATTGATCGGTGCCGGCACGCCGTGGAAAGGAATCACCGCGGACAACGCCGGACGAACGGTGAACGGAGCCAGTGCCGGGAACTCGGCGGTTTTGAGCGTCAACGGTGGAGACAACAACACGGCGACGATCGAGGCCTACATCGGAGCAATGTCGGACCAGACGTTTTCGCTCGGTTCCAGTTCCACCACCGATGGGCAATTTCAGTGGGCGACCACCGCCGCGAACGGGGAGAAAATCACTGTCGCGATTACGGGAAATCTCGGCGTGACCGGTCTCGGTCTCGCGCGCGGTGGTCGCGTGGCTTTCTTTGAGCCCGCGGTGACATCGAATCTCGCGAACACCGTGGACAAGATCGTGATCGAGGGCAGTTCCCTGATCCTCGGTGTCGCGGAGACACTGGGTGGAGTGCCGGTCGAAGTGCGGAACGGTGGCTCGCTGGACATCATCAGCGCAGCCACGAACCTCATCGACGCGAACGTGAACGTGAAATCGGGAGGCGTCCTGTTCCTCAATGACAACCAGACGTTGCACGGTTCGGGCACGATCGTGATCGAGGCCGGAGGAAAACTCGATATCACCGGCGCGGCGCCAGCAAACATCCTCACCGGCTCGGAGGTGAATGGGCAGCCGATCACTTTCACCGGCACCGGCCACACGGTCCGGTACGCCGCGGAGAACGTCGAGGAACTCGACATGCGTATTCCGGACGCCGGAGCGGGATTCGTCATCGCGGGCGGGAACGCCACGACCGTCAACGGCTTCGGCAGTTCGAATATCAATAGCCTCTCGGTGAATGCGCAGACGGCGGGACTTTCGACCGATGGCGGCTTCATCACGAACGACACGACGAGCCGCGGGCTCAATGCACCTCTGACCATCGGCCCGAGCGGCGCGACCATCGCAGCCACACGCAATACCTCGCTCATCCTGGGCACTCCGGTGAGCACGACCGGCAATATCCAGGTCGGTTCAAACACGACGATCGACGGACGCGACAAGAGTTACAACTTCACCGCGGTCAACTCGCTCGGGCAACCCGACGCATACAACGGAGGCACCACCCAGGTGATATTCGGCAGCGACTTTTCCGCGGCGAACGTCGTGATTGAGAATTCGAACGCCGCCTTCATGAGCGGCAATACCACCATTGCCGGATCACTCACCGCGACAGGCGGCGTGCTGTATCTCGATGGCGGTGGGCCGACGAGCGGCACGCAGGGTCAACTCACGGATAAACTGAAGGACGGAACGCTTGCTGGAGGAGGAATCACTCTGGGCCAATACAACCGGACGGAGATGAAGCTGAACCTTCCCTCCGACGGTTCCCGCACGGATATCAACCAGGCCTTCATCATCGAGGGAGCCGTTAATCCGCAAGACAATCGCCGCTTCTGGGTGAGCCGCAATTCCGGCAGCGCAACAGGCGTCAACTTTAACAACATCACTTTAAAAGCGGGCGCTGAACTCGCGTTCGACGAAGACAGCACTGACGTTCGCGCCGCGATCAAACTCGCGGGGAACGCCAACACGTTTACCGGCGGCGCTGACGTGATGGATTTCAGCAGCATCACGCGTGACTCATCCCTGCCTGCCTACGACGGGACGAATCCCGTGATCCTCACGCATGGTCACGTCAACGTAGCCGGCGCGCAGGGCTTCAACACGGGCACGAGCAGCGTCTTCGGTGAAGTTGCGGACGGCGTGGAAGTGAATCTCGTCCGCGGGACACTGCAACTCGTCCCCGGTTCCGCGGTGAATGGCGTGGTGCGGACGCAAACGGCGCCGGTGGGCGGCGACGCGTTTGTCATCTCGTCGAGCAACAATGGCAGCAACACGTTCAACACGGCGACTACGACCGGCGGAGCGGGGCGAATCGAACTTGGGTTCAGCGCCGCCTCGAATGGGCCGGAGGATTTTGAGATCCGCGGCACGGAAGTCACCAATGCCACCGCGAGCCAGGCCCCGCTGCACACGCATACGGGGGAGATCCGCGTCGTGAACGACGGGATCAACACGAACCTCGACGGTGTCGTCCGCGCAAATCGCGTCAACGATTCAGACCGGACCGCTCGCGTGCAGGTCGACAACATCCGCGTGACCGCAGGAGCCGGGCTGCAATTTGCCTCCGCGAATGGGATTCCACTGAGCGTCGACACCATAACCCTGGATGGGAATGGCACGATCGACACCACCGGGGTCGTCACGATCAATAGCGTGAACGCCGCGGCCGGCAGCGTCCTGAACTTCACGGGGTCGTTGGCGCCGACGGTCGTCGGCCCCGTTTCGGCGGATACGGTCAATGTGAGCAATGCCCGATTCAATAGCACTGTGAGCGCAACGGCCTTGGTCAACGTGGACGGCGGCACCGCCACGTTTGGTCAAAACGTGGTCAGCACTCTAAAGGTCACCAGCGGCACGGCCAGCTTCAGCCCGGGTGCGGGAAATACGAGCACCGTCAGCGGTGCGGTGGTGCTCGAGCAGGGCGGCCTCGTCGCGGTGGGCGATGGAACGCTGGACTTGGGAGCGCAAACGATTACCAGCACGAGTGCGGGAACGCTGCATGTGGCGGGGCTCCGCGAAGCGCTGCTACCCGGCTCGTTCAACCTCACGGATGCGAACGTATCACCCACGGTCCGATTGGGACCGGTAATGGCGGGAACCAATGCCGGCTGGCCGACGAACTCCACCTTTGTTTACACAGGGGAAATCCTCATTCCTGACAATGGCGTCGCTGGCGACGGGTTTGGATCGGTGGCCTTTGGCGAATCCTTTGACGACAGCGTCCGGGTCGACATCGACGGAATCCAGCGGATGAGCAATGGCACGTGGAACGATTCCACCGGCAGTGGGGAGATCGTGCTTTCCGCCGGATGGCATCCGGTGGAGTTCCGCTTCGGGCAGGGGACTGGCGGAGTGGGTCCTGTCGCGCAGGATGGCTGGAACGGCCAGCTTGCATTTGGAATCGACCTGACCCCGGGATTCGACGCCGCGGGACCAACGACCACGCCGGTGCAATCGGAATACGTGGCACCTCTGGATAACGGGACCATGAATCTTTTCCGCGCGAGTGTGCGCAATGGAGTTGCGGTCGCCGCAAACGCCAGGCTGCAGGCCGGCGGATTTTCGAACCTTGGCGTTGTGCAGTTCAACGGAAGCAATTCGCAGGTGGCGTTGAATGAAATCGCTTCGCCGACCGCGAGCAGTACTGCCGCCATCGAGGTGGCGGCGGGGGCTTCCGCCACTTTGACGGTAGAGCATGCCGATGATTCGTTGACCGTCGGCTCGCTTGCGCTGAACGGGCCGCTGACACTGAATGGCAATGGCAACTTCGCCGTGACCGGATCCTCGACCGGCCTGGGCGGCCTGACGAAGGGTGGAAGCGGCGTGCTTACCGTGAATGGCACCGTGCCGGGTCTCACGTCGGTGCTCGGTGGGTCGATTCG
>CBHXZU010000116.1:0-11448 GCA_966125105.1 uncultured Prosthecobacter sp. | reverse complement strand
CTTGTGCATCACCTCCTCGAGCTCGTGCTCATCCATTTGCCCGTGCCCGATGATTACGCGAGCTTGCGGGCAGAGCTTCTTCACGCGCAGCGCGACCTGCTCGATGTCACCCACCCGGTTGTGCAGGAAATACACCTGTCCCTCGCGCTTGAGTTCGCGGTTGATCGCATCGCGAATGATGCGCTCGTCGTAAGGGCAGATGAGGGTCTCGACTGGGATGCGGTTCGCTGGGGGCGTCTCGATCGTGCTCATGTCCTTCGCGCCCATGAGCGACATGTAGAGCGTGCGCGGGATCGGCGTGGCGCTGAGCGTGAGCATGTCCACAAGCGGCCACAGCTGCTTGAACTTCTCTTTGTGCAGCACGCCGAAGCGCTGCTCTTCGTCGATGACGACCAGGCCAAGGTTCTTGAAAGCGACGTCCTTCGAGATGAGCCGATGTGTGCCGATGACGATATCCACGCTGCCGTCGGCGACGCCTTTCAGCGTCTCGTTCTGCTGCGCCCGCGTCCGGAAGCGACTGAGCATCCCGACGGTGACGGGATAATCGCTCATCCGCTCGCGGAAATTGCGGTAGTGCTGCTCTGCGAGAACCGTGGTTGGCACGAGCAGCGCGACTTGCTTCCCGGCGCAGACCGCCTTGAAGGCGGCGCGAATGGCCACCTCCGTTTTGCCAAACCCCACGTCGCCGCAGATCAGGCGATCCATCGGCTGCTCGCCTTCCATGTCCGCCTTCGTGTCGTTGATCGCGCGCAATTGATCGGGCGTCTCCTTGTAGAGAAAGGACGCCTCAAACTCGCCGACCCACTTGTTGTCCGGCGGGAACGCGAAGCCGACCTGCGTTTCGCGCTGCGCGTGGACCTCGAGCAACTTCGCGGCGTAATCGAAGACGGCTTTTTCCGCCTTCTTCTTCGCGTTCGACCACGCGGCGTCGCCGAGCTTCGAGAGCGGAGGGTTGCGCTTCCCGATGCCGACATAGCGGGCGACGAGATAGCTCTGCTCGAGCGGAACGTAGAGGCGCGCCCCTTCGGCAAACTCCAGCACGAGCACGTCCTCGCCATTGGGCAGGCGCTTCAGTTCGTGGAAGCGCGCGATGCCGTGCTCGAGGTGCACGACGAGTTCGCCCTCGATCAGTTCATTGAAATCGATCTGCGAGCGGTGCGCCGCCTCTCGCGACTTGCGCAGCGCAAGCCGGCGGGAACGCGTGTTGCGATAGCGTCCGAAGAGTTCCGCATCGCTGAGCGCAGCCACGCGTCCGGAAGGGTAGGTGAAGCCGCGCTGCAGCGTGCCGATGACGAAATTGAGCACGTCGGACTCCACCGGCGGGAGCAGGTCGTGCAGACGCTCGGTTTCGCCTTCGTTATTGCAGAAAACGAAGACGCTCCAGCCCTGCTCGCGCCATTCGCGGAGTTGCGCGAAGAAGCGCTCCCGTTTGATTTCATCCACTACGAAGTCGCCGGCGGCAAACTCCCCGAGGCCGTGATCGAAGTATGCGGTCGAGAAGTCTTCGGCGAGGAGCGGCACGGAGTCGACGGGCTCCGTCTTTTCCGCGGCTTCGGCAACCGCAGCGCCGTCTTCCGTCAACTCCAGTTCACCCGTTCCCGCGCCGCCTTCCTGTCCACCGCCGGCAACGATGCGGACTCGCGCGTCGTGCCAGCCTGCGCCTGCATCGATCGTCACGTCATCCTCGTGGATGTAATCGCGGAGCTTTTTGTTGAGCGTCTCGGCTTCGCCCAGGAGCAGGGTGCAGGAATTCAGTTGCTCCACGCTCGTCTGCGCATCGAGGTCGAAATGCCGAATGCTCTCGATCTCGTCGTCGAACCACTCGATGCGGACCGGCTGCGAATGGTGAAAGCTAAAGACGTCCGCGATGCCACCGCGCACGGCGAATTGTCCGCGACTGCTTACCTGCGGCACGTGCTCGTAGCCGGCGTCGGTGAGCTTCTTGAGAAATGCGTCCCGATCCAGGCGAGTGCCGCGGGTGATCGCGTATTTCAGGCGCTTGAGCTCGCCTTCATCCACCACGGAATCGCCGAGGGCGGCTCGCGTGAGGACCACGATGGGCGGGCGGCGTTTGCCGTCGGCTTCGGCGAGGCGTTGAACGATCGACAGGCGGTCCGCGACGGCTTCCGGGTCGGGCAGGGCACCTTCCACTGGCGCGACTTCGAGTTCCGGGAAAAAGAGCGCCTCCGGGTGCCATTGGATCAGCTCATTGTGGACCTGCTCCTGGGTTCGGAGATTGGGGCACACGATCCAAACCCGCTTGTTCACCGCCCGAGCGATCGCCGAGCAAACGGTCGGCTGCGCGTGCTCGATGACGTTTTGCAGGGCGACTTCCTCGCCTTTGCCGATCAAACGCAGCTTCGCCGCGAGCGCGGGCTCGCGGTTGATCGCCTCCAGCAAGTCAGCTTTCCGGGACACCATTAAAGGGCGACACAAAACGCGAGGCGCTCGCGCGCTGCAAATGAAAGTAGCGGGGAAAGCTGAGTTTGGCCGCTCGGGCGTGTAACTGGGTTGGGCATTCTGCGGATGGATGCTGGGCGACGGACCTCAGGGACTTCAGGCCTTATGTTTCCGCTTCCACCACAAATTCAGCAGCGGAAAAAACGATGTTAGCAGCCATCTAAACGATGTTAGCGGCTGCCAAAACAGAGACAGCACCTTCCAAAACGGAGACAGCAGCGCCCAAAACTGAGACAGCACCCGGTAAAACTGAGACAGCACCGTGCAAAACGGTGTTTGCGGCCGGGAAAACGCTGTTAGCGGCGGTCAAAACTGAGACAGCGGGCTCCAAAACGGAGACAGCATCGGTTCCGAAGAGGTCCCTACAGAGGAAAACTGTGAGAATTGCCCTCGAAGCGGAGGATCAGAATATGCAAACGGACTCACGAGGAGCAGGGAATGTCGGCGGGGGGACGGTGTCTTCCGGGGGCTTCCAAAGGGCTCACTCAATCGGATGACTCCCGGCGATGAGACTCTGGCTCGAGGTCCTTCAACTCCGCGGCTCGTTCCTCGCCGCTGCGCCCAGGATGACCGGCTTTTCCTGGCCCGCTTTACGGAGCTACTTAGGAGCGGGCTTGCCCCGACCGGCGGTGTGCGCTTGTGTGGTCTTTCGGATTTTTTTCTCTGATGAGCACCGACGCATTCAAGACGCTGTCCTCCTTCACCACCGCCACCGGTAAACAAGCCTCCTACTACAGCCTGCCTGCCCTCGAGAAAGCCGGCGTGGGGCCGATTTCGAAGCTCCCGATTTCGATCCGCATCGTGCTCGAGTCGGTGCTGCGCAACTGCGACGGGCAGCGCGTGCGTGAGGAAGACGTGCGCACTTTGGCGAATTGGAACGCAAAAGCCCCGAAACCGGTCGAGATTCCGTTCGTCGTTGCCCGCGTGGTGTTGCAGGATTTTACGGGCGTGCCGCTCCTCGTGGACCTTGCCGCGATGCGCTCAACGGTGGCTCGCCTCGGCCGCGATCCGAAGATGATCGAGCCCCTCGTGCCGGTGGACCTCGTGGTGGATCACTCGGTGCAGGTGGACTTCTTCGGGACGTCGGACGCGCTGCAAAAGAACCTCGACCTCGAGTTCAAGCGCAACCGTGAGCGCTACGAGTTGCTCAAGTGGGGCCAGCAGGCCTTCAAGACCTTCGGCGTCGTGCCGCCGGGCATCGGCATCGTGCACCAGGTGAACCTTGAGTATCTCGCCAAGGGCGTGCTCGAGAAAGACGGCGTGTATTTCCCGGACACGCTGGTGGGCACCGACTCGCACACCACGATGATCAATGGCCTTGGCGTCGTTGGCTGGGGCGTGGGTGGGATCGAGGCGGAAGCCGGCATGCTCGGTCAGCCGGTCTATTTCCTCACGCCGGAAGTTGTCGGCGTGCACCTCACCGGCGCGCTGAAGGAAGGCGTCACCGCGACGGATCTCGTCCTGCACATCACGCAAATGCTGCGCAAGGCGAAGGTCGTCGGAAAGTTTGTCGAGTTTTACGGGCCGGGCGCGAAGTCGCTGCCGGTCGTCGACCGCGCGACGATCGCAAACATGGCGCCCGAGTATGGCGCGACGATGGGCTTCTTCCCGGTGGATGAAGAAACGCTCGCCTACATGCGCGGCACCGGTCGGCCGGACGACCTCTGCGCGGCTTTCGAGGCCTACTATAAGGCGCAAGGCCTGTGGGGCATTCCGGGCAAAGGGCAGATCGAATACAGCGTCGACCTCGAGCTCGACATCTCCACGGTGAAGCCGGGTGTCGCCGGACCGAAGCGTCCGCAGGACCGTATCGAGCTGCCGGAGCTGAAGGACACCTTCATTTCGCTCTTCAACAAGGCGCTGCCGGATGGCGGTTATGGCAAGACCACGGACGACCTGGGCAAGCGTGTGGGCGTGCACCTCAATGGCGCGCCGGCGAACGACGATCCGCATCTTTTCTCCACGGACTCCAAGAGCCCGGAGAAGCACATGGAGGAAGGCACGCCGCTGCACGTGCTCGAGATGGTGTCGAATCGGCCGACCACCCACGCAACCGAGGGAATGGAGGACACGTCTTACAAGCACACCGATACCCAGATCGGGCACGGCAGCGTCCTCATCGCGGCCATCACGAGTTGCACGAATACCAGCAACCCGAGCGTCATGCTCGGCGCGGGACTCCTCGCGAAGAAGGCAGTGGAGCGCGGCCTGCGCGTGAATCCGGCGGTGAAAACCTCGCTCGGGCCCGGCTCCCGCGTGGTGACCGACTACCTTTCCAAAACGGGACTCCAACCGTTCCTGGATAAGCTCGGATTCCAGACCGTGGGTTACGGCTGCACTACGTGCATCGGCAATAGCGGTCCGCTTCATCCGGCAATCGAAGACGCGGTAACAAAGAACGATCTCGTCGCCGCCAGCGTGCTCAGCGGCAACCGCAACTTCGAGGCGCGTGTGCACCAGAACATCAAGGCGAACTTCCTCATGTCGCCGCCACTCGTCGTGGCCTTTGCGCTCGCCGGCCGAGTGGATATCGACGTCTCGAAAGAGCCGATTGGGAAGGGAAAGGACGGCAAGCCCGTATTCCTCAGCGAAATCTGGCCCACCCAGCAGGAGATCCGCGACCTCATGGCGAGCGCGCTTTCGCCCGACGTCTTCCGCGCGCTTTACACGGATTTCGCCGCGCAGAATCCGAAGTGGAACGAGATCCCGGGCAGCGTCGGCGACGTCTTCGATTGGAACGAGCAGAGCACCTACATCCAGGAGCCGCCGTTCTTCGTGAAGTTCGGCATGGAGCCCGGCCGGATCACCGACTTCAACGCAATGCGCCCGCTCGGCATCTTCGGCGATAGCGTCACCACCGACCACATCAGCCCCGCAGGCGCGATCAAGAAGACGGCGCCAGCTGGCCAGTACCTCGTCGAGCACGGCGTGGCATTCGAGGACTTCAACAGCTACGGCTCACGCCGGGGCAACGATCGCGTCATGACTCGCGGCACCTTCGCCAACGTGCGCATCAAGAACCTCATGGTTCCGGGAGTCGAAGGCGGCGTGACCAAGCATCAGCCCGACGGTGAAGTGATGCCGATCTACGATGCGGCGATCAAATACCAGAGCGCGGGCATCCCGCTGATCATCCTCGCCGGCCAGGAATACGGCACCGGCAGCTCGCGTGACTGGGCGGCCAAGGGCACCGCATTGCTCGGGGTGAAGGTCGTGATCGCGCAGAGCTTCGAGCGCATCCACCGCAGCAACCTCTGCGGCATGGGCATCGTGCCGCTGCAATTCCCGGAAGGGGTCAGCGCGCAAACGCTGAAGCTGGACGGCACGGAGACGTTCGACGTCCAGGGCCTGAGCGACGACTTGAAGCCCATGAGCGACATCACGCTCGTGATTCACCGCGCCAACGGCACGGAAGAGAAGCTCGTCGTGAGGAGCCGCATCGATACCGCGATCGAAGTCGAATACGTGCGTCATGGCGGCATCCTGCCCTACGTGCTGCGCCAGCTCATCGACGCGAATCCCGGCGTGGCGTAAGCATCCGGGCAAAGCACCAGATCATTCAAAAGCGGAGCGATTCGAAAGGAGCGCTCCGCTTTTTTGTGCGCGATTCGAAATTCAATTATAGCCGAGGAAAAGCCGGTCATCCTGAGCGCAGCGGCGAGGAACGAGCCGCGTAGTCGAAGGACTCCGAGCCCCTCGCGAGAGATTCCTCGCCGGGTAAAGTTCCTCGCACGTGTTAAGAAAGAGCCGGACCGGCTCTGCCACTATGCGATTTTGATTCCCGAAAATGACCGACGATCCCGGGTAGGCAGAGGGTTTATGTGCCACCGACACCGACGGCCTGGGATCGTTGCTCCTTTTTTGACGCGGACACCGCCTTTCCGGGGAAAGAGGCCAATTTGGGAAAGCAATCCGCGGTAGCGCCTGGGGCTGCAGAATCACCGAAAATGACAAACTTGTCCGCGCGGGTTTTCCTTGGATTGTGTAGGGCGTCCTCAATCGAATGGATGAATCAACTTCAGAGTTCCGGACTTCCGCCGGCGGGGTGATGATCCGCGTGCCTGCGGGTACTTTCACCATGGGAAGCCCGGAGTCTGAGGAGGGGCATCAGCTTTGCGAACAGCAGCGCGAAATCACTTTCGTGCACGACTTCTACTTGGGGAAAACGCCGGTTACGCAGGCCCAGTATGAGGCGATCATCGGCAGGAATCCCACGGACCATCAGCGGATAGGGGATGCGCCGGTTGATTCGGTGACTTGGGAACAGGCAAGTGAATACTGTCAGGAGCTCACGAAACTTGATCGCCAAGCCGGAGTGCTCCCCGAAAACTGGGAATACCGGTTGCCGACGGAAGCGGAGTGGGAATACGCCTGCCGGGCGGGAAGCGCGGATCCTCGGCACGGTCCACTGGACGCGGTGGCATGGTATTCTGCCAATGCGAAGGACAAGCCGCATGCGGTCGGCCAGAAGCAGGCCAACGCGTGGGGTTTCCAGGACATGCTCGGCAATCTGGCGGAATGGTGCCAGGACTGGTTCTGCGTGGCGGGATCCGCTCGGTCGGCTCGCGGGGGATGCTACTTCAACAGCGCCCGCTTCTGCCGCAGCGCTCATCGCTGGGGCTGGGGATCGTATCCGGGGCGCTACTTCGGATTCCGAGTGCTCGCCGCCAGGGTGGGCGCGTTCGATTTGAGTCCGCCGATCGATGACTTTCCGCCGCAGAAGGAGCCGCCATCCATATACGATGCCATCGACGCGAACGATTTCGATCTGGCGCTCCGACTCATCACGGCGGATCCGGCTGCGATCGATCCGGTGGATTTCGTTCCGCCACCGCTCCAGTGCTGCATTTATGAAGACAAGCCGGAATGGGTGGAGTGGCTTCTGGATCACGGGGCTGACATCGAACACCGCGAACAGGACTATGGCTCGACACCATTGACCACCGCGGTCGTCCATCGCCACAAAAAGATCATCCGGATTCTGGTCCAGCGCGGTGCGGACGCCACACGCGCCATGGATGTTGCGCAGCGCGGATTGGCCGGCGACTTCGAGGACGACCCCCGGCTCGATCGAGAGGGATATCGGGAAATCGTCGAGTTACTTCGAGAACTAGGCATTGGCTTGGATCCGGTTACTCCGCCCACCAAATGAACGTCGTCTTCGGTGAACCTATGAAGCGTCTCCTCTCAAGACTCTTTGGTTGGGGAAGAAGAAGAAAGGATGTCTGGGACAGCACTCCAGGCGGCCCTTACCAGGTCACCATCACCGAGCATTCATTGACTTGCGCTCATCCCAAGCGACCGACCGAGTCGATCCGGTGGGACCAGGTTGAGAAGATAACACTCGTGAGGACTTCCGATGGGCCATTTTTGCCGGACGTCTGGTATGTCTTCAGGGGCGACGGCGCAGGATGCTCGGTTCCTTCTGAGGCGAAGGGCTTCGACGAGCTTTGGGACGTTTTCAGAAGCCGATTCCCTACCATCGACTATGAGGCAATGATTGCGGCCGGCACTTACGACGATGAGAAGGTCCTTTGGAACCGGTGATCGACCCGCCGAATGGGACTATCGACCGAGGCACCGGCGCCTCATTCAGGAGCCCCGAAAATGCAGCGCTGCGGTCTTCAAAATCATCGCGGCGAGACAATTTCGGTAGCGAGCCAAGCCATTGAAGTTAGAAAACCCAAGATGAAGATTACCGACTTCCTGGTCTTCGATGGCAATGGCGAAGAGATGCAGGCTGATGCATTCGGCAATAACGTGGCATTTTCATGTCCTGCTTGTCTTCATCCCGTCCTCGCGACTGCTCTGGAAAACCAACGGGGGAGTGACGAGGAGCACCCAAGCGAGTGTAAGGGTTGTGGGCGCCGATACTTTCTGGATCTGCGTCTTCAGTCGAAGAAGCTCTACATCCACGATCTCGAAGACTTCGAGGACATGCCATAGCGCGGGCGCTTCGTATTTGCTGTAAGTCACAGCTGTGCACGCACGCGAACTTTGCCGTCGGAAAAATCGGACAGCGTTTTCAATGGCGTGACGATTCGTCGCGTCGCATGTGAACGAACTCCTGACGGCGTGAAATTGGACGGGCAGGAGACAGCCTTCCCACTGCGCGGATTCATCTATCCGGATTAGCGCCCTGAATCGGTGGCGGGCGTGCAGCTTGCGGAGAGTCGCACCGGATTTCGCGGTGGCCGCGCGTATCGCGAGTTGAGCGCGCGTCTGAGCGCGATATTCAGCCGTGCGCATTCGTGAAATTCGACGCGTAACAAGCGTTACGAATGTCACTCGGCGCCGTCGTTTGCGACCGGAAGGTCAATAGATGGTGACGGCCACGTTGCAACGGTCGTTGCTCGTTGACTCGCCTGCCGCGCCAATGCTGAAGCGGGTTTCAGCCGCGACGCGCATTCCTTCATGCGCATGGGTCCCGAATGCGGCGGCTGATTTTTTCTATATAAAGCAATGAAAGCTGATCGTATCATCAAGGCTCACTCTCCCACCCTCATGAACCGAATTGCCCTTGCGTGCGTTCGTGCCCTGCCCGTGTTTGGCGTGATCTCGCCCTTCACTCTGCTTGCGCAGTCGACGTGGTCCACCACTAGCGGGAACTGGAGCACGGACCTGAATTGGAACCCAGTCGCGGTGCCGCTGAGCGATGCCACGACGCAGCTCGTTTTTGAATCATCCGGCACGCTTAGCTACACGACCACGAACGACATTGGAGCCGGCACGTTCGTCTTAAACAAGATCACGGTGAACAACACCGGAACAGGCACCGTAACGATTACAGGATTCGATGTTCCGACGAACACGTTCACATTCGCGGGGAACGATCCGACGCTCGATATCACGGGGAATGTAGTCTTCAACGGGTTGCTCATCGGAAACAATAGCTCGACGATTCGGAAGACGGGCCCCGGCACCTTCATTCACGACAGCAACAATACGGGCTTCACCGGAACGGTGATCATCGATCAGGGCACGTTCCTCAATCGCTCCACCACCAATACGGTGACGAACTTCAACCCCGTCTCGATCGTGGTGAATAACGGAGGCACGTACCAGTTCGGGTTGAACGGAACCGGCGATCCAAACCTGCCGAACTCCACCTACATCACCGTGAACACCGGCGGCACGATGATCTCGCAAGAAGGTGAGGTATTCGGGGGGATCCATCTGCAGGGCGGCACGGTGAATCTGTCGGCAAACGTGACGGCGTCGGGCGGTTCAGCGCAGTCGTGGACGAGCGGCATACTTACGGGAACGAACGTCACCGTTGCCGGAAACGCTGCGATTAACAAAACGACTTCCGGAACCGTATTCATCACGGGCGGAGTGTCCGTGGCGACTGGCACGGGTAATTTCAACATTCGTGACGGCATCGTCTCCATGGCGAATGCCGCAAACCTCGGCACGGCCAACATCTCGCTGGGCGATGCAACGGGGACTACCGGCACCTTTGACTACCAGGGCGCAACGGCGAGCCGCGCGGGTAACTTTGCGATCGCATCGGGGGACGGTGTGATCGTCGTGGGCTCGGCGACAACCATCCTCACCTTGACCGGCTCAATGTCGGGCGCGGGCGATCTTACCAAGTCGGGCCCTGGCAAGCTGCGCATCGCCGGAAGCCTGGGCGCATCAGGCACTACGACGGTGAATGCAGGAACGCTGCAGGTCGAACCGGTCACGGCGCTGGGGAACTTCGTTGTCGCGGCCGGCGCCACCCTGGCAGTGAACAGCGGCGTAGGCCAATTCAGCTTCGCGGTGCCGAGCATCAATTTCGCCAGCAACACATCGACGCTGCAATTTGACCTCAATACGACTGCGCCCACGACCGCACCGCTTGCCGTGGTGGGAAATCCTGATGGCATCGTGCTCAATGGCAATACGCCAACTCTGCGGGTGACAAACCTGCTCTCGTCGGCGAACGGCACTTACACGCTGCTCGACTACAACGGCACGCCAATCACTTCGGGATTCAATCTCGCGCTCCCGGGGCGCACCACGGGCAACCTGGTCTACGACGCCGCAAACACGAAAATCGATGTGACGGTTACCGGCACTGATACCGTGAAGTGGACAGGCGGCGTGAATGGCGATTGGGATATCGGGACGGGACCGGGAGTCGGTGGAACCAACAACTGGAGGCTAGTGACGGCCGGCACGCCGACGAACTTCATCGATACCGACAACCTGACGTTCGACGACACAGCGACCCGCTTCGATATCAACCTGACCACGACGGTTCAGCCAGCGACGACAGTGGTGAACTCTTCCACCGCCTACACGTTTACCGGGCCGGGCAAGCTGAGCGGGCCGACATCATTGACGAAATCCGGCACGGGCACGCTGACCTTTGGAACCGACAACGATTACGCCGGCGGCACGCTCGTGAGCGGCGGCTTGGTGCAACTCGGTAATGGAGGAACGACTGGCTCCATCGTGGGACCGGTAACGCTCAACGGCGGCATGCTCGGCTTCAAACGGTCCGACGATATCTCTTTCACGAACACCCTCACCATCAACGGCAACACCGGTTTCCTCAACAATGGCACGGGTTTGGTGACCTTCCCCGCGGCGTTGAACACCGGGACGAACACGGTGGTCCTCGGCGGTTCGGGGAACCTGCTCTTTGGCGCTGTGCTCACGGGAACTGGCACCTACAACAAGGAGGGCACGGGCACGGTGACTCTCGTGGCGAACAACAATCCGTTCACGGGAACCTTGAACATTTATGGCGGCATCGTGGCGGTGGAAGATTTCGGCGCGGGCGGCGATCTTGGCGCGACGTCGATCGTGATCAACAATGGGGGTACATTTGTCCTCGGCGCGAATGGCAATACCGACCTGCCGGATACGACGATGTTCACGATCAACTCAGGCGGTCTGTATCGTTTGGAACAAGGTGAGAACTACGGCGGATTCATTCTGAACGGCGGCGAGTTTCGGATGGTGAGTACCAGCCGGACCGGCGTGAACTCGACGGCG
>CBHXZU010000115.1:0-11500 GCA_966125105.1 uncultured Prosthecobacter sp. | reverse complement strand
AGGACTGGTGGGCGCGCGCCGGCGGGAAAAAACTAAACACTAAAGACCAAACACTAAACACCATGATCAACAGTGGGGGCGGCAATAGTGTTTAGCGTTTAGTGTTTTGTCTTCCCTTCCGGCACTTGCGCAACCGCGCCTCGCGGCACAGCTTCCCCGCATGCCGTCCATCCGTTCGCTGCGGATTTGCCTTGGCTGCTGCTTCGCCTTGATGGCGCTTGCTATGGTCTGGTGGCAGGTCTCGGGCGAACGGACTAAATCCTTATCAAAGGAAGTGCTGGGCGGAACAGAAAGCAGGCCTGCCGGGCTCAGTGTCCCCGACCGCGGCAATGCAACGGCAGCGCGGAATGACTTGACTGGGAAATCCTCAGTCGAAATCTCCCCCGAGCTGGAAGCCTCGGCGCAAAAAGGAGCGGAGCCGGAATGGGTAACTCCCGCGCACGGCAGCGCGATTACTCCAGAACAAGCGCACGTGCTTCTTTCGGGTACAGTCATCTTCAATCCCAACGCGATTCCAAGCAGCGGAAAAGCGGTGGATGAAACCACCCCGCTTGAAGTCGGTCAGGATCTCCAGATCAAATGGGGTAGCACGTGGTGGGCCGGAACCATTCTCGGTTTTGAGTCGGACGGCCGCGCCAAGGTGCATTACTTCGGTTGGGCGAGTTCCTACGATGAGCCGAAACCCCGCGACGAACTTCAGCTCGACAGCTCCGCCCGCGTGAAGGCGCTCGACAGCGTTTTCAAGCGGAAGGGTTGGTGAACGTGGCGGAGGCGTGCTCGCTCGTGAGTGGCAGATAGGCGCTTCGAACGTCTTCCAGATTCTTTCTCGCGAACACGCACAAAGAAAGCGTCTGCCGAACTCCGTCCCGAAGTATCCCTGCTGCCGCGATCCAAGCCTACTCGTGCTTGTCCGGCGCCCCCGCTTTTGCGCGGAGCTCACGGAGCTCGCGCTGGATGCGCTGCATCTCATCGCGGGTGCGCTCGAGTTCGCGGCGGAGCGCTTGCGTTTCACTGCGCTCGCCTTCTTCTGCGTTGCCGCGGCGTTCATGCGATTCGCGTTCCTGGCGAGCCATCTCTTCGCGGAGATGCGCGGCGACCTTGCGCAAATCGTTTGAAACCTCGGGAAGCCCAGCTGCCTCCACGTGCTTGATCGCTTCCTCCAGGTGCTGCATCCGCTCCCCTCCTCGCGCGAGCGATCGGTCCTGTTTGAGCTGCCGCATCGCGTTCTCGAGGTTGCGGGACATTTCCTCCGCCTGTTCATTTTTCCCCGCTTCGCGCAATTCGGCGATCTGGCGTTTCGCCTGCGCGAACTTCTCTTCCATGCGCGCGCGGTCGGACTGTCCATCGCCATGCGCTTCCTCCTTCATCCTCCTCATGGCTTCGGCGAAGTTCCGCTCCTTCTCGCGAGCCTCATCGATCTTCCCGGCTTCGCGCAACTCACCGATCTCCCGTTTCATGCGCTCGAGCCGTTCCATGCGCGCGCGTTCTGGCTGGCGATCGCGATCACCCTGTTCAGCGCGCGGTTCGCGGGCATCCGGCCGGTCCGTCTGCGGACGATCCTGCGCAGATAACGTCAGGGTAGAGGTGGCGATGGCAACGACGAGAAGGGAGGTCGTGTGTAGCTGGGTGAGATTCATCGCGTTATTCTGGATGAGCCTCGAAGAGCGTTCCACTTATACATTTTCTCCAGGCGAATCAGCGCAGCATGGGACATATCGGTCCCATGAGTAGGACCTATCCGTCCCATTCTGCCTTACTGGCCCGATCTCCACCCCCATAAAAACGGGCGGCCCAGCTTTCGCCGGGCCGCCCGTGGGATTGTTCCTGGTGGCTGGCTTAGTTGCCGGCCGCCCACTTCACGGCGTTGCGCAGGATCGTCTGGAACTCCGGCAGGTCGTGCGCTTTCGCGTCGTGACCCAGCGTGAGGCCGCAGATCCGCGACTTCGGGTGCTTCACCACGAAGACCTGCGGATATGTGCCGGGCTTTTGGGTGCTCGTCGCCGTCGCGAGCACTTCGGTCGCGACGGCATTTGGATCGGGCTGGAAATAATACAACTCATCCGAAATGCGGAACGATGCCGGCACGCCCTGCATGATCGGGTGCGTCACGCCGGTGCTCTTCACTTCGAACTCGCCGAACTTGTCGTGGCCGCGGGCGCCGCCGCCCACGACGGTCTTATTCCAATCCGGGAAGGTCGGCCACGCATACCAGGTGCCCGGATGATACGCGATGAGCCCGCGGCCGCTGTTCGAGTAGTCGATCAGCGCCTTGCGCGTCGCCGCGCTGATCGGCTGGTTCGCGCTCCAGACGAGCACGTCCACGCGATCGAGGATCTCCGCGACGCCGTTGGCATTCTGCGTGAACTCCACCCACCCGCATTGCGGGCCGAGGATCTGCTTATCAGCGGCGCCGAAGAACTTCACGAAGTCGTGCGAGCTTCCGCCGCCGACGAGCAGCACGCGCGGTCCGTTTGCAGGACGCGTGGCCGGCGGTTGCGGAACCGGGTCGGTGAACTGCGGCTTGAAGTCCGCTTCCGTCGCGGCGCTCTTGCCGTTGGCCGCAGCGGGCGCGGCGGCCTTGCCGGCGCCGGGGACCGGCGCATTTGCGTCGGCGAGTTCGGCAGTGATCGCCACCGTCGTGGGAGCCACTCCGGTGTTCGTGCTTTCGAGCGTGAGTCGATCGATCGCGGCCGCGCGGGTGAGGACCTTGGTAAACCAGCGGAGCTGATTTTCCTTCACCAATCCCCGCGTGAGCTTCGAGCCCGGCACATCCACTTCACGGATGTAATCGGCGAACTCGAGGCCGTTCTTCAGCTGCAAGGTCTCGCGGATGCCGTCAGCGAAGTGAACCGTGACATTCATCACGATCTCGCCTTCACCGCCGTACGGGTACGCCCAGCCACCGACGGCGCCGAGGAAGTGCAGTCGATTCGCGGTGAAGCCGCCGAGCGGCACGTCAACTTTCTGCGGCATGGTCTTGGAGAACGACCGTTCCGGACCGCCCTTTAGTTGGACGACGTTAAAAGGCGCTTTGTCCGGCGAGACGATATTGAAGGGGATTCCTTCGACTGTGACGTGACCGGTTTTCGCGAATTTCAGGCCGTCGCGCGGATTGCGCTCCGAGAGGTACAGGCCGCGGTTTGTATTGGCCGTGAAGGCCTTCGAAAGGTCGACCGAGCGGAACTTTCCGCCGTCGACGCTCTGCATGTAGGTGATGATGTCGCGGAGCGCTTCGCCGCCGAGGCCTTCGAAGCCTTCAGGCATGAGCGAGCGGCCGGTGTTCACGCGGCTCTTGATGTTTGCGACTTTCACTTCCTGCACGCCGGCGAGGCTCTTCAGGGTAACGCTCGTCGGGTTCTCCGAGGCGATGATCCCCGCGTAGCTCTGGCCGTCCTTCGTCTCGATGTTCCAGGCAACGAAGCTCGGGTCGACTTCCGCATTCGGATCGACGATCGCGGTGAGCAATTCGCCGGTGCCATGCGTGCCCATGCCGGTGAGGCCGGGGCCGATGTCGGCGCCGCCGTCGCCGAACTTGTGGCAGATCGCGCAGGTGGTGGTGAAGAGCGTCTTGCCCTTGGCCGCGTCGCCCTTCTGGTCGACCTCGTGGGAGAGCTTCGCGATGGTTTCCTTCTTCATCTTCGCCATCGGGTTCAGCTCATCGAGCATCTCGGTGGCGCGCTTCGCGACCTCGCGATCGGGATGCGTGCGGAGGCGGTAGGCGCTGGCCGGACCGAGAGCCATCGGGTCGACCTGCTTCGCTTTCACCGCGTCGAGAAACGTGTTCGTCCAGTCCGCGCGCTTGAGCACGGCATCAAAGGCGGCCGATTGCGCGTCCGCTGGGAGTTTGCTGAACGACGAGGCGAGTGCCTTGCCGATCGAATCCTCGGGCGTCTCCGCCAGCGCGGCGATCAGCGCGCGCTTGAAGCCGGGAGTGCCCTCCGCGGAGAGCTGCGCCGTCACCTTGTCGAGAATGCTTGGGTCCGTGCTGCGCAGGCCAAGGAGGCTCTGCGCGGCGGTGGCGCGCGCTTCGTCCGCTGCTGTGGCGTTGCCGAGCGTTGCAACGAGGTTCCCCGTGAGCTTCGCGACTTCGCCCTTGAGCGTGCCCGCCTTGTCCCATTTCGCGGCCAGTGGCAGCGCACTGCTGCTGGCGCCGCTCGCGAGGAGCTTGCCCAGCGCGTCGCTCAATTCGGCGTTCATCGCCGGCGTGCTGTTCACGGTCTTCGAGAGGCCTTCGAGGATGCCCTTCTTCAGCGTGTCAGCGCTGGCCGGCTTTGCGGCGAGCGCAATCACGAGCTTCGCTGCCTGCTCGCCATCGGTGAGCGTTTGCGTGAGCGCGGTGACAAGCGGGGTGAGCGCGCTCGAGTCCGCGCTGTCGAGCGCGGCGGCGATCACGAGGCCCGAACTGCGCGAAGCTGCGCCGATTGCGGCGCTCTTCTGGAAGTCGTCGTCCAGCTTCGGCCAGACACTGACGATGGCCTTTGCTCCTTCCGGACCCACTTCGGAGTTTCCGAGGGCGCGGAGAGCGGCGAGTCGCACCTGAGCGTCGTCGTCATTGAGCAGGGCAGCGAGCGAGGGGTTCGGCGCCCTCGAGTCTTCGATGATCAGCGCGGCATTGCGGCGAACCGCTGAATCCTTGGACTGCGCGGCGAGTTGCACGACCTCCGCCGGCACCTGGCCGATCCGCTGGAGCGTCCAGAGCGCCGCTATTTGGGTGTCAGTATCCATTTTCGGCCAGTGCTCTTTCGCGAGCTGGCCGTAGTTGAAGACGATGTTCTTCCGCGCATCTTCATCGCCGCCTTGGGCTTTTTCTACCAGGAGGCGCGAGGCGTTCATGCGGACGTGGCGGTTCGGATTGCCAAGTTCCTTGAGGAGCGCATCCGTGCCGAGCTTGGTCAGGTCGACCGTGGGAAGTTTTTGCGCCTGCTTGTGCTGGAGGCGCCAAATGCGGCCGAAGTAGTGATCGCGATCCGGGCGCACGGCCGCGTTCACGCGGTTGTGATCCGGTCCGCGGGTATCATTGTGAATGACCGCCTGGTTGTAGAAATCGCCGACATACACGGCGCCATCGGGACCCACGCGGACTTCGATCGGACGCCACCACATGTCCTTGCTTCGAATAAACTCCGTCTCTTCGCGTCCCGGAAGTTTCGCCGCCGTGTAGCTGCTGCCCTGCGGCGTGAGCCGGGTGTGATGGATGATATTGATCGTGGGCTCCGTCGTGAGGTAGTCGCCCTTGTATTCCGCGGGCCATGCGCCGCCGTCATAGATCACGGCGCCGGCGGCCGCGGTGAAGCTGCCCACCCAGTCGATCTGCACGTAGGCGAGCTGTTCCCACGGGATCAAGGGGAACGACTTGCCCGAAGGCTCCACGACTTTGAAGCTCGAGGTGTTGGCGACCTTGCCACGCGAGAGCGCGTATTCCGGCAGGATGGTGTGCATCAGCAACTGGCCGCTCGTCGGTTGCGTCCACATCACGCGGTTGTCGTTGGTGATGGTCAGGCCCCACGTGTTGCCGCCCTTGGAGGAGTATTGCTCGATCGCCGAGCCGTCGGGTTTGAAGCGAACGACGCCGCTGCCGATGTTCGGCTGCGTTTCGCCCTTCGCATTGCGCACTTTGTTCGAGGCGCTGTAGCCGTGCGTCGCGTAGATCCAGCCATCCCAGCCCCAGCGGGGGTTATTGATCACCGCATGCGTGTCGCCGGTGCCGAGGCCTGAGTAGAGTGTCTCCACCTTGTCGGCCTTGCCGTCGCCATTCGTGTCGCGCAGCCAGAGGATGTCCGGAGCTTGCGTGACGATCACGCCGTCCTTGTAGAAGACGAGGCCGGTGACGAGATCGAGGCCCTCGTAGAAGATCTCTTTTTTGTCCATCACGCCGTCGCCGTTGGTGTCGACGAGCTTGCTGATCTTGTCCTGGGCTTTGCGTTCCTGGTCACCCGGCGTCGGGTCGATGCCACCGTGATCCTTCCATTCTTTCCCACGGTAATCCGGGCGCATGCCGCGGCGACCGTTTGGATACTCCGGCGTCTCCGCCACCCACAGGCTGCCATCTGGAGCCCAGTCGAAGTTCATCGGCTTCGTGATGAGCGGCTCAGCGGCGACGAGCTTGAACTCGAAGTCCGGGTGGATCTCGAGACTCTTCAGCGTGTCCTCCGGCTTTTGCGGACCGCCATCGGGATAGGTGAGCGAGGAGATCTCCTCCGGCTTGCAGAACTCATCGAGATTCGGCCGCTTGCCCGCCCAGGCGATGCCGCGCATCAGGATCGCGCGGTAGTTCGGGCGCTCAAATGTCGCATACTGGTGGCCCGGGATGCTGACGAATGCGCGATACGGTTGCGAGCCGCCTTCAAACGTCCGCTCGTAGGCCCACATCTGCGGCTGAATGTCGTAGATGTGCGGCTTGCCGCCCTCGGCCTGCTTTTTTCCTTCACGCACATTCGGCGTGTAGCTTGTCGCGAGCACACGGACGTCCGGGCGGATGTCCATATCATAGTAAATCTCGTCGTCGAAGTAGAAGTTCGACGCGCCCTTGGTGATCGGGTGACCGCCGCCGATTCGTTGGTTCTCCGTGTAGTAGAGATCCATCTTTCCTTCGCGCCACTTCGTCTTCCCCGGCACCCACGCGCCGCCGATCATGTCGCGCCACCAGGGCGGATTAGCCGAAACCGCTGCGGTGTGGATGATCACCAGGCCGCCACCGCGCTTCACGAAGCCCTCGAGCAGCTTCTCCTGGTCGGGTGTCGCGTTGCCGCCGTCCTGCGCGTAGGCGACGATGACGTCCGTGGCGTTGAGTTGATCGGCGGTGGGCCAATCGGTGCCGCCTTTGGTATCGATGCCGCGGTCGGTGAGCAGCTTTTGCCACTCGGCGAGGAAGCGTGGATGCGCGTGCACTTGCTGCCCGCGATTGCTTTCGCCTCCGCGAATGAACACCCGCAATGGCGCGGCGTCTGCGAAGACGCTGAGCGCCGAGAAGGCGATGAACGTGAGAACTCGTTTCATGATGGTGAGGAATGGTCCGCTAACTGTGCGTGAACTCTTTAATCGTGAACCTGCCTGTCACCTTGGTGCAAAGCCATTTCGTAAACCCACGAGAGACTATCCCTAATGCACATCGGGCCCATCCGCGATGGCCAAAGGCAGCGTATGGGATAAAGAGAACTTCTCCCATGCCTAGAAATACCAGAACGCTCGCGGAGAAGAGTATCCTCGGGGAAGGCACCGAGCTTTTCAAAGTGGCGGCCCGGGATTGCCCGGCGTTGAACAATCACCACATCGCCCACGTTGCGATTGTGGATGCCGCCGCGCCTTTTGAAATGATCCGCATGGACCTGGCGGGCACGTACATGATGGCCTGCTTCGGCGGACGCGGCCGGCTATTGCTCGACGGTCGGTGGCAGCTCGTCCGGGAAGGCTGGGCGGCGGTCGCGCCGCCGCGCGCGGTGTTAGCGTTCCATTGCGAACCGAACCAACGCTGGCAAATTGCCTGGGTTCGCTACCAGCAGCCCCACGACCAGAAGCCCGTCATGTCGAGCAGTGCGCCGGCGCTGGCCAAATTTGATCCCGAGCCGCTCCGGCACGCCATCCTCGGGTTGTACCATGAAGTCGGGTCGCCCACGGCTCCGACGACGATCACGCATTGGGTCGATATTATCCATCAGTATGTGGTGAGGTTTGCCCGTCCCTGGCAGAAGGATGACCGCCTGGGACATATGTGGGAGGTGGTGAATGCGCGGCTCGGGGAGCCGTGGACGCTCGATGCGCTGGCGAAGCTCTGTCACTTGAGCACCGAGCACCTGCGGCGTTTGTGCCGGCGCGAATTAGGCCGCAGTCCGATGCATCACGTCATTTACCTGCGCATGCAGTTGGCGGCGCGGTTGCTGGCAACGACGGATCACAAGATCGAGACGATCGCGCGCGAAGCCGGGTACGAGAACCCGTTCGTCTTCTCCACCACTTTTAAAAAGTGGATTGGTTGGCGGCCGAGTGAATACCGCGCTCGTCACGATCGCTCGTGAAGTAGGCGGAGACTGGCGCTTCCTTGGAACTCGGCTGGCGAATCGGCAGGTTGGAATCGGTGCCGAAAGTTTCGTGCAGCCAGTCGAGCAGCGAAAGCTTCGAGGAGAGTTGGGAGATGTTGCTGGCGGACCACCGCCCGGCAGTGACGCCAGTCTGAATTTCGCGGCATTCTGCGTCGAAAAACCGAATGCGGTCGCTCTCGATTACCAAGGTCACGTCGTCTCGAAGACCATCGCTTTTTGAGATCACGTGGGCCAGTCCGCGCCAGTCTGGTGAAGGGTCCGAGAGGTTGAGGAGTGTTCGCATCGGCAACCTTGATTCGCTGGCACGCGAAAGTTGGTCGCCTGGACGCGTAAGGGGCGAATGGGAAGGTAACAGGCGCGAAATTCAACGTCCAACGTTACGCCGAGGATGTCTTCCTCTTGAATGGCTGCGCCTCCCGGCTCGGCTCAACCTTCAACGTCCAAGTGAGAGTTTGCGCCTGCGGCGATCTTTGTGCCCGGACGATCCCGCACCGTGGGAGAAGTAGGGACGGGCGCAGGCTTACGAGGCTCGCTGGGAAAACTCTTCCTCGATCCAGTCCAGCAGGGAGATTGTCGTGTCGAGGTCCGCGATCGATTCGGTGTTCCAAGCCGAGACGCTACGGACCTCCCGGTTCGTCTCGTCCACAAAGCGCAAACATTCCGGTTCCACGATCATCGTGATGTCTTCCCGCAGATCGTCGCGTTGCTCGACCATTCGCGCTACCGCGCGCCAATCAACTGATGGATCGGGCATGTGCAATTCCGCCTTCATACGCCCGATGTATCGCGCGCCAGCGAGCGTGGTGGGCGTTCCCTAAAATCGAAAATCTTCGGCCGCGCTTTCTGCGCGGACCACGGCGCGCCTGGCGCGCGATATGGCGATGTGCGGGTGTCCTAGAGGCTAGAGTGCGACAGGCTCGTTTGCGTCGGTCTTGAGCAGATCGTCCAGCGTTTCGCGGCGGGTCATCATGGTCACGGAGCCATCGGCTTCCAGCCAGAGTTGCGGGGCGCGCCCGATCGAGTTGTAGTTACTCGACATTGCGGCGCCGTAAGCGCCCGCGTCGCGAATGGCCATGAGATCGCCGGGTTCCGGCACGGGCAGCATGCGCGGCACGAGTTCCTCGTCGGCGCCTCCGCGAGTAAAGACGTCGCCGCTCTCGCACAGCGGTCCCGCGACCACGATGGGCTTGCGCTCTTCGTGACCGTGTTCCTTGCCGAGGATTTCGATGTGATGGTAGCTGCCGTACATCGCCGGACGCACCAGGTCGACGAAGCCCGCATCCACCATCGCGAAGGTCGCGCCCGCGCCCTTCTCGTTCGTCTCGGTCTGCTTCACGTCGTGCACCTGCGTGATCAGCGTGCAAGCCGGCGCCACGTAGTAGCGTCCGGGCTCGATCTCCAGGCGGATTTCCCGGTGCGCGGCGGCGCAAATGCGCTGATGGCACGTGGTGAAAAGCTCGTGCAGCGGCTCGATGGGGATCTGCGTTTCGCGCTCGCGGTAATTATGCGGAATCCCGCCGCCGAGGTTCAGCGCTTCGAGCTTCGGGAAATGCGGCAGCAAATCGCGAAACTCCACGGCCAGGCGGGTGAGGTTCTCGTGCAGTTCCTGGAACTTCGGCCCGCTGCCAATGTGCGCGTGCAACATCACCACCTGCATCCCGGCCGCGGTGGCGGCGTTGGCCACTTCCATCAGGCGTGTGTGCCAGATTCCGTGCTTCGAGGACGGTCCGCCGGTGTCGCACGTGTTCACGTGGCCGTGACCGAAGCCGGGGTTCACGCGGATGCTGACTGGTCCACTGTAGCCCGCCGCAGCCAGTTGCCGCACCATCCCCGGCGAGCCTATGTTGGGCAGCAGGTTGTTCTTCAGAACAACGTCGAGCGCGTTGTCGCGGAAGACGTCCGCCGTGAAGCAAACTACGGGCGGCTGGTTGCCTGACGCGTGCCCGGCGCGCAAGGCCCGGAGCGCTTCGTTGCCGCTTACGGCGTCGATCCAGATGTTCGACTGCGCCATCTCCTGCAGCACGCGCGTGGCCGGGCAGGACTTCATGGCAAAGCGGGGCTGAATGCCCGAGCTGCCCGTCATAAACTTGATGTCCGCGATCCGTTGGCGAATCGTTTTCGCATCGTACAGCCAAAACGGCGTCCCGACTTTGCTGGCCAAATTGCGGATCAAGGCGGCATCAAGCGTCATAAAAAGAGGGGCGCGATATGGCAGCGCTGCGACTCCGGCGCAAGTCCCTCGCGTCTTCAAGCGCCGACGAACATAGGCACGGCGGCGCGCATCAGACAAATGAGAGACCCCGACACCGGGCGTGGATTGATCGCCGAACTCCCTTCGTCGATCCTGTTATTCTGCGTGATCGCGTTTGTCCGGCATGCCACTGGAGCGATCCCGGTCGCGCTGCCGGGCTCGCGCTGCCACCAAGGCCGCGTGGAGTTTATCAATGCGCATCTGCAGGTCGCGCATTTCCTCCCACTTCCCATCGGAACGCTTCTTCAGTATGGCGATTTTTGCGCGCAATCTTGCGAGGGCTTTGATCGACTCGTGGCGTTCTGACATGGAGTTGCCCCGCATCCATGGGTGAGTGAACGATTTAATTCAAGTGAGTCCGGCCGTTTGCGGGCGGAAACGTCATGCCCGCTAGTCCTTGCTCCATTTGCGCCGTCACCTCGCGAAGCTTCCGTTGCAGTTCCCCAATGCGCTCGAGCTGCCAAAGCGCTTCGGTAATATGGTTTACCAATTCGTTTTCGAGCGACGCGAGGACGGCTGGGTAGTCAATGTTTGCAGGCACGGTCTTAAAGGCTTCGACGGGGAATTGTCCCGCGCAGTTCAAATGGATCGCCGGCCTTAGACGCTACTCAGGATTTTCGCTCTCCAACTTGCCGTCCCCGATTTTGAGAATACTGCTCCCCAAGCGCTGCGTGATCTTGCGCATCTGCTCCTGGAGATCCCGGGCGTCGGCCATGCGGATCAATGCGCGACGCTTTATCTCGTCGACCTCGCCACGAACCTTGCGGATCCGCTCACTTTGGTCAGGCTCTTCCTGCACGACGGGTCATTCGCAGTGGACTGCCGAAATGGACGGACGAACGACTTCCTCACGAACCGGCCCGTAACATGGGACGCTCGGCAGTTCAGCGCGTTGGATTAACGAGTTTCCGGAGGCTGCAAAACTCGCCGTTTCCCTGGATTCTGGGCGAAAATAATCCGAGTAATCCCGTCCTGGCTTGGGTGAGGGCGGATCGCGGATCAGTTTACGCCATCCATCGCATCCAGCTCCTGGGTGAGGCGGGCAATCTCCGTGGAAAGTTCATCGATCCGAGCTTGGATCTCCTTCATCTCATCGAGTTTCTGATTCGACAAGCGAACGAGTGCGTAATGTTCCTCACGTATTGAATTCACTTCATCGGTTGGCTCTCTATTCTCGCACATCTTATAAAACGACTCGCAAAAAACTTGGCTT
>CBHXZU010000114.1:0-11507 GCA_966125105.1 uncultured Prosthecobacter sp. | reverse complement strand
GGCAGGGAAAGCGGAGCCGGCGATGGTGATGGGGGATCTCGTCCTTTTTCAGGATGAGGTGAATCCCGTCATGAGCGCGGCGCTGGATGCTGGGCTCAATGTCACCGCGCTCCATAACCATTTCTTTTACGATGAGCCGAAGGTCTACTTCATGCACATCGGCGGAGAGGGCTCGGCAGAAAAGCTCGGCACCGCGGTCCGAGCAGCCCTCGACAAGGTAAAGGAACTGCGGGCCGCCACTCCCACGCCAGCGACAGCATTTGGCAAAGGGTTTGCACCTTTAGAGAATAAGATCACCGCGGTGGCCCTGGAGGAAATTCTCGGCGGGAAAGCCACCGTCAAAGAGGGGATGGCGAAGTTCGTCTTCGGCCGTGAGGCAAAGATGCCTTGCGGATGCGTGACTGGGAAGGAGATGGGCGTGAATACTTGGGCGGCCTTTGCCGGGACGGACGAAAACGCAGTCGTCGACGGGGATTTCTGCGTCCTCGAGACCGAACTGCAAGGCGTGTTGAAGGCATTGCGCGCCGGCGGCGTGAACATTGTCGCCATCCATCACCACATGATCATGGAAGAGCCGCGCTATGTTTTCCTGCACTACTGGGGTAAGGGTGGGGCGCCAGTCCTGGCTCAAGCCGTGAAAACGGCGCTCGGCACGCTCAAGAAATAATTCCGGCGATGCGCGACGCAAAATGAACCTGACCCGGCGGCGCTTTCTTTTCGCTGCGCTATTGTCTCTGGCGACGCCGGGCATCGGCCTCTCCGCCGAGAGCGAATTATTGCGACTGGCTCAAACGATTCCGTTGCCCGGAGTGAAAGGCCGCTTCGATCATTTCGCGTGCGATGCAGCGACGGGGCGAGTCGTCGTGGCCGCACTCGCAAACGACACCGGCGAAGTCATTGATGTCACGCGCGCAAAACGGCTGCACACCATCGCGGGTCTGCACAAGCCCACCGGCGCGTTGATGCTCGAGGGCCGCATATGCTTCGCGAACGGAGACGACGGCTCGTTCCGCGGTTACGATGCAGTGAGCTTCGCCGAGGTGGCGAAACTGGAAGGGTTGGATGACGCGGATAACGTCCGCTTCGACCGTGCAGCGAAGGTCCTCTATGTCGGTTACGGAGAGGGCGCGCTTGCCGCCGTGAATCCGGAAGGCAATCGGCTGCTGCACACCATCTCGCTCGCGGCGCACCCGGAATCGTTTCAACTCGAGACGCGTGGCCCGCGGATCTTCGTGAATGTGCCGGGCAAAAAGCAGATCGCCGTTGTGGACCGGGCAAAACGAGCGGTCGTGGACACGTGGCCAATGACAAGGTGGCAGGCAAACTTTCCAATGGCACTCGATGAACAGTCTCAGCGCCTATTCGTCGGATGCCGGGATCCGGCACGTCTCGTCATCCTCGACAGCGCAGCCGGGAACCCCATCGCCGATCTCGAGATCTCCGGAGACACCGACGATTTGTTTTTCGATGCGAAACGGCAGCGAATCTACGTGTCCTGCGGCCAAGGGTTCCTCGACGTTATCCAGCGGAGAGGAGGTGACGCCTATGAACGAGTCGCCCGCGTTCCGACTCGTGCCGGCGCCCGCACTTCGTATTTCTCCGGCGAACTCGATCGTCTCGTGTTGGCCGTTCCAGAACGCGGCGAATTTCCCGCCGAAATCCGGGTGTATCAGCCGGGGGGCTAACGCGTCGTCCGGGAAGCGATGCAAAAATCAGTCGCGCGACTCTGGAGATTAGGTCGTCCAGCTTTGATGCCGGCCAGCGGGAACAGTCGCCGCCGGATTGGGCTCAATCTGGGCTAACCTGCGTAATCTGAGGTTTAAAATGCAATGGAATATCCGACGGTAGGTGACTAGCCCGGATGGACGACGACGACCCCGCTCAAAGAGCAGGCGATAGTCGCTGATCATCAGACCATCGACCGGCCCGTCCGTGGACATAAAGTCACCAGTGGATTCGGCGACTACAATCCATGCTGCAGACCATGCCTTTCGAACGCTCCACGTTGCAGATGCGGTCGATCAGCGCAATGTGGCCGCCGCTCTTCCAGACAATCGAATCACCCGAGCGGACTCTTCGAGCTTCGCGATCTTGGCGCGTTGTCGCGATGAGTATTTTCGAGCAATGCGGTGGAGCTTCGGAAGGCCAGTCATCGTACGGCAGCTTCAAAACAGGAGTCGTTTCCTGCGAAGTTGGTCGAACGATGCTGCACAAGCCGGAAACCCTTTCTGGCAGGAGGAATACGCCCATTAAGCAGGCGAGCAGCGATTCCCGTCGAATATGCCTCGACCAGTAATGTCCGAATTGCGTGCCGCGACCACGCAGGAACACCGCGAGTTGGAGGAGGAGGTTGGAATCGCGGAAAGTCTTCAATCGCAAGAAGGTTATCGAAGTTTATTGGGAGCCTTTTACGGGTTCGTGGCACCCTTGGAGGCGCGGCTCGCGCAGTTTCGTTGGGAAGTTCTCAATCTCCGTTTCGACAAACGGCGAAAGGCGGGCCTTCTCGAACGCGACCTGCTGACCCTAGGGATCGATCCAGCTACGCTTCCACAGTGTGACGAGCTACCCGAGTTGGGTAATCTCGAGGAAGCTTGCGGAGCTCTCTATGTGATGGAGGGTTCAACTTTGGGCGGGCAGCATATTTCCCGGGTGGCTCGACAGGCAGGTTTAACAGAATCGGCGATCCACTATTTTCAAAGCTACGGTCCACGCGTCGCCGAGATGTGGAAGGAATTGGGGGAAGCCCTGAACGCCTTCGCGGAGACCGGCGAGCGTTCTCCTCAACTCGTCGAAGGGGCACGGAAGACGTTTCGGGCTTTTCAACACTGGTTCCAGGAATGCCGCACCGCGAAATAGTTGTTCCGCCAGGGGCGGCGACCGCGAAGGATCTCGCAAGGTGCTCTGAAGAACCCATTCATATCCCGGGCGCGATCCAGCCACATGGGGCGCTGGTGGTTCTCGATCCGCGCACCCTGACGATTCAACAGGCGAGCGAAAATGCGCAGGAATACTTTGGCACTTCCGCCGCGGACCTCCTGGGCCGGCCGGTCGACATCCTATTTCCTCGCGCCTTGATCGAAGCGACCATCGAAGAGGGTGAAGCGGCCCTGCCCGCGACGCTGCAGATCCGCGTTCGGGATCGTGACTACGATGGATTGCTGCACCAGTCCGGCGACTGGCTTGTGCTCGAATTGGAGCCGATCGCCGGCTCATTCGACTTTGCGCCTTTCTATCGGCGGTTGCAGCGCGTGATTGGTTCTCTGCAGACGGCGCCGGATCTATCCGCGCTCTATGAGCGCGCGGCTCGCGCGATTTCTGAATTGAGCGGGTTCAATCGCGTCATGGTTTACCAGTTTGACGCCGAGTGGAACGGACGGGTCGTCGCCGAGGCTCTGTCCGCACCGGTCGACTCCTACATGGGCCAGCAGTTTCCCGCGAGCGACATCCCGGTCCAGGCTCGAGAGCTATACCGGCGGAATTGGCTGCGAATCATACCGGATTCGAGTTACAAACCGGTGCCGATCCTCGCGTTGTCCGGCGCGGCTGCGACCCCGCTGGACATGAGTCATTCGGTGCTCCGCAGTGTTTCGCCGGTGCACCTCGAGTATTTGCGCAACATGGGAGTCGCTGCGTCCATGTCGGTCTCCGTGCTGCGAGGGGATCAGTTATGGGGTTTGATCGCCTGCCATCACTCGTCGCCGCGCGTGTTGCCTTACCAAGTGCGCGCCGCATGCGAATTATTGGGGCAGATCGTTTCTTCAGTCATCGCTGCGCGTGAAGAGAAAGAGCGCCTGGCCGCTATGCTCGAAGCGCAACGGATTCAGACTCATTTCTTCGATCATCTCGCCCGGGAGGAAAACGTCCTCGATGCGCTGGCGCACTACACGCCGCGCTTGATCGAACTCGTCGATGCCAAAGGCGCGGCGCTGTGCTTCCATGGTCGCGCGGTGCTCGTGGGGACGACGCCGGAGGAGCCACAAGTGCGTGCCATCGTCGAGTGGGTGAAAGCCGGACGTCATGCGGAACCAATCTTTTCAACCGACGCGCTCTCCACCGTCTATCCGGAGGCCGCGGAATTCGAGAAAGTCGCGAGCGGCCTGCTCGCGATTTCCCTCTCCCGGGAAGGCCACACCTTCATCCTCTGGTTTCGTCCGGAAGTTCCCGCTTCGATCGACTGGGCGGGCAACCCGGACAAAGCGGCGATGTCCGATGGGATGCGGATCCATCCGCGGCTCTCGTTCAAGATCTGGCAACAACAGATCACCGGGCGATCGCTGCCCTGGCGTGAGGTTGATAAGCAGGCAGCGCAGGAACTGCGCAATGCCATCAATGCGCTCATCCTCCGCCGGACTGATCGTCTCTTGCGCCTCAATGAGGAACTCGAGCGGAAGAATGTCGATCTGAACTCTTTTGCGCACATTGCCTCGCACGACTTGCAGGAGCCGCTGAGAGGACTGCGGGAAACCAGCGCCTTTCTTCTCGAAGATTATGGCGACAAGCTGGCCCAGGATGGTCGCGAGAAGTTGGAATCGCTCGTGTCCCTGGCCAGGCACATGCAGGATCTGATTGAGGCGCTGCAAAAGTTTTCGCGCCTCGGACGCATGGAGATCAAGCGTGAGGAGGTGTCGCTCGACCAACTTTTGCAGGACGCGCGCGTCGCTGCCGGAAGCAAGTTGGATGGCGTGGAGGTGCGCGTGGCAGGCCGCCTGCCCGTGGTGAAGTGCGACCGCGTTTTAGTCAAAGAAGTGCTGCTCAATCTGCTGACGAACGCGGTGAAGTATAATCAGCGCGAGCAGCGATTCATTGAAATCGGCACGGAGACGAGGGAAGACGAGCCCGTGAGCATTTACGTTCGCGACAACGGGATCGGCATCCGCGAAAAACATCGCCAGGATATCTTTAAGATCTTTCGTCGATTGCATCCGCAGGAGCGCTTTGGCGGAGGGACGGGCGTGGGGCTCGCGGTGTGCAAAGCGGTGATCGAGCGCCACGGGGGACGCATCTGGGTCGAGTCCACCTACGGCGAGGGCTCCACGTTTCATTTCACGCTGCCATGAGCGCGCAGACTACCCGAATTCTAATCGTGGACGATAACGCGCACGATCGCGGTGTCCTAAAGCGGTATCTGCGTCAGATTGACGGAGTGGAATGCTCCTTTCTCGAGGCTCCCACTATTGATGAGGCTCTGGACATGATCTCGGGTTTCAATCCGCATTGCATCCTCCTGGACTATCAACTTACCGACGGGACAGGGCTCGAGTTTATCGGACTGCTCCATGAGCAGGTGCCGCCGGGAACGTACCCGATCGTGATGTTCACCGCGACGGGCAATGAATTCATCGCGGTCGAGGCAATGAAGGCCGGGGTGCACGACTACCTGGTCAAAGGACAGGCGAGCGCCGAGGTCATGACGCGAGCCGTGCGTGATTCGATCTATCGCGCAGAGACTGCGCGGATCGTCGAGGCTCAGCGCGTGGAATTGCAACGGCTCTATGAAGAAGTCCGGCAGGCAAGTGCTCGGAAGGATGAGATTCTGCGCGAACTCCAGCAGGCGAAAGTAGAGGCAGAGGCGGCAAACTCGGCAAAGGATGAGTTCCTGGCGGCACTCAGCCATGAACTCCGCACACCGTTAACTCCCATTCTCAGCGTGGTCTCCGCGGCGGATCCAGAGACCATGGAGCGGCCGGAAATGGTGGAGGTGTTCCAGATGATTCGCCGGAATGTGGAACTCGAGGCGCGGCTGATCGACGACTTGCTCGACCTGACCCGGATCAGCAAAGGAAAGCTCAACCTGGATCTCCATCCGCTGAGGCTGGAGGGATCTCTCCAATCTACGATTGCCATTTGCGCGCCCGATTTGGAGCGGAAAAGAATCCAGCTGAATACCGGCCTCGGAGCGCCTGCGGCAATCGTGGTCGCCGACCCGGCGCGCTTGCAGCAGGTATTCTGGAATATTCTGAAAAACGCGATCAAGTTTACGCCGTCCGGGGGGAGCTTGAATGTGGGCACTCAGCTGAACGACGACGGCCGCGTGGAAGTTTGGTTCACCGACACGGGAATGGGAATCGAACCGGAAATCCTGCCCCGGATCTTCCAGCCGTTTGAGCAGGGAGACGGGCTGGTCACGCGGAAGTTCGGTGGACTGGGCCTTGGTCTGGCCATCACCAAGGCTCTGGTCGACGTGCATGGAGGCGAGATCGTGGCGGAGAGCAGCGGGCTGAATTGCGGCGCGACTTTTCGTGTCTTCCTGCCCCTGGCCAAGGATCTCGAAGTGAAGTCAGGGGGCGGCCAAAATGACGGGGCGACGGACGGCAAGATCGAGGGCAACGTCTTGCTGGTCGAAGATCACGACGATACCGCGTCAGTATTGGCGCGGGCTTTACGCCGCCGGGGATTGAGTGTCCGAATTGCCGGTTCTGTGCAGGGTGGCGCGATGCTGTTTGAGCGGGAGCAGTTCGACCTGGTAATCAGTGACATCGGGCTTCCGGACGGCAGTGGCGTGGATTTGCTCGAGCGCATCAGCCAGATCCGGCGTGTTCCGGCCATCGCCCTGAGCGGGTATGGCATGGAGCATGATGTAGATCGCAGCCGCGAGGCAGGATTCATCGAGCATCTGACCAAGCCGGTTGGCTGGAACGCCCTGATCGACGCAGTTCAGCGAGTCCTGACGCAACGTTCTTAAGCGTCGACGCGCGCGGAGCCGAGCGGAGAGGCATCTATCACTTTGATCTCCCTCGCCAGGTAGGAAGCGGTTCGGCTGTGGGCCGCTCTGGCTACTCGCTCCGGCGTGCCTTCCGCCGCGATGCGGCCGCCTTCGTCTCCGGCGCCCGGGCCCATGTCGATGATCCAATCGCTTCCCGCTGCCACGTGCATGTCGTGCTCCACGACGATTACGGTGTTCCCGGCTTGGACCAGCGCGTTGAGCTGGCTCATGAGCTTTTCCACATCGGAGGGATGCAAGCCGGTGGTCGGCTCGTCCAGGATGTAGAGCGTGTTTCCGCGCCCAATGCGCTGGAGTTCGGTGGCGAGCTTGATCCGCTGCGCTTCGCCGCCGGAAAGTTCCGTGGCGGGCTGGCCCAGGCGCAGGTAGCCGAGCCCGACTTGGCGCAAGACATCGAGCGCGCGGGCGAGGTGGGGCTCGTCGGCAAAGAACTCCGCGGCGGCGTCGACGGTGAGGTTGAGCACTTCCGCGATGTTTCGGCCCCGATAGCGGATGCCGAGGGTCTTTTCGTTGTAGCGCGCGCCGTGGCAGGTGGGGCAGGGCGTGTAAACGCTGGGAAGGAAGAGCAACTCCACGAACACCCAACCCTCGCCTTCGCACGTTTCGCATCGACCCTTCTTCACATTGAAGGAAAAGCGGCCCGCGTCGTAGCGATGCCGCCTGGCATCCTTCGTCTCAGCAAATAATCGACGCACATAATCGAAGAGTCCGGTGTAAGTCGCGAGGTTCGAGCGGGGGGTGCGGCCGATTGGTTTCTGGTCCACCTGGACGAGGCGTTTGATCGACTCCAGGCCGCTGGTGATTTCGCCGCCCTCGGTTACGACCGCCACGCTTTCCAACGACTCGGCTTCCTCTTCCTCGGCGGTTGTTTCGTGCCCGAGAGCGTCGGCGACCAACTCGACGAGAACCTGGCTGATGAGGCTCGATTTGCCCGACCCAGAGATGCCCGTGACGGTCGTGAACACGCCGAGTGGAAATGCGACGTCGAGCTTCCGCAGGTTGTTGCGCGTGACGCCGCTGAGTTTCAACCAGCTGGTGGGCTTGCGTGGCGGACGCTCTCGCGGGGCCCGCTCGGCATACAGGTGCCGGCGCGTCTGCGAGCGCTTCACGTTCGCCAGTCCGGCAAGCGGACCGCTGTAAAGGATCTCGCCGCCTTTCTCGCCCGCGGCTGGGCCGACATCGACGACCCAGTCGGCATGACGAATCACATCCAGCTCATGCTCGACGACAAAGAGTGAATTGCCCGAGGCCTTCAGCTTTTGCAGCGCGGTGAGCAGCGCCTCGGTGTCCGCGGGGTGCAGGCCCGCGGAAGGCTCATCGAGCACGTAGACGACGCCGAAAAGATTGGAGCGCACCTGCGTGGCGAGGCGGAGCCGTTGCAGTTCCCCGGGGGAAAGCGTGGGCGTGCTGCGGTCGAGCGAAAGGTAGCCGAGCCCAAGATCGAGAAGCACGGCCAGGCGCGCGCACAAGTCCTGCGCGATGCGCTGCGTGACGACCGCTTTCTCCGGGTGTTCCGCCGCGAGCTTCTTCCAGCCGGGAGCGGTACCCTCCGCATAGGGGCACAGGAGCGTAGCCAGCCGCTTCAGCGGCAGGCCCGACATTTCCGCGAGATCGATCCCTGCGAACTTCACGGAGAGTGCTTCGCGCCGGAGCCGCTTGCCGTGGCAGAGCGGGCATTCGCTGCTGACCATGTAACGCGCGACGCGCTTTTTCATCGAGGCGCTCTCGGTCTTCGCGAACGTCTCGAGGACGTATTTGCGCGCGCCAGTAAAGGTGCCCATGTAACTCGGGTCTTCCTTGCGCTTCAGCGCGCGCCGCACTTCCGCGAGATCCCAGCCCGCAAACACCGGCACCACCGGTTGCTCGTCGGTGAAGAGCAGCCAGTCGCGCGTCTTTTTCGGCAGGTCGCGCCAGGGGACGTCGATGTCGTGCCCGAGCGTGGTGACGATATCGCGCAGGTTCTGCCCGTGCCAGGCAGGTGGCCACGCGGCGATCGCGCGCTCGCGGATGGTGAGTGAATCATCCGGCACCATGGAACGCTCGGTGGCGTCGTAAACCCGGCCGAGCCCGTGGCACTGCGGGCACGCGCCTTCCGGCGTGTTGGTTGAAAAAGATTCCGCGTAGAGCAGCGGTTGCCCGGGCGGGTAATCGCCAGCCCGCGAATAGAGCATGCGAAGGAGATTTGAAAGTGTGGTGACACTGCCGACCGACGATCGCGTGGTTGGTGAGCCGCGCTGCTGCTGCAGCGCCACCGCAGGCGGCAGGCCGTCGATTTCATCCACCTGCGGGATGCCCATCTGGTGAAAGAGCCGGCGCGCGTAGGGGGCTACAGATTCCAGGTAACGCCGCTGCGCTTCGGCGTAGATAGTGCCGAAGGCGAGCGAAGATTTTCCCGATCCGGAAACCCCGGTGAAAACCACCAGTGCATCACGCGGAATCTCCACGTCGATGTTCTTGAGATTATGCTCCCGCGCTCCGCGCACCCGGACAAAGCCATCCCCGGAGGTTCCTTTCCCTGATGGATTCGCATCCCTGTCCGTGCTGGCTCGCATGCGTTAAGTCGTTCTCTAAGGCATCGTGCGCCCGAGAAGGATTGCGTGCGTCGCCGCTCCTTAGATGTGTGGCACTTGGAAGGCAGAGGCAGAGTGGCGACAGACGCAAGGAGCGGCGATTTCCAGGTCCGCGCGATTGGATTTCAGAGGGACGGCGCGAAAGTGTCGCTCCACTGAAGGCTGCCGCAAATCTCAATTGAGGGCGCTACGCATAGGAATCTAGTCCTGCGGTTTGTTTTGCCAGGCCGAGTTCAGGGGGTGAAGCGTCAGGTTGAGAATCTTCGCCGGGCCACCTTCGGCTTTCACCGACAGGCGTAGTTCGCCGTGGTCACGGTGCGGCGGTCGTTCGCGACATCTTCCCTAGTCACACCGCATTCACCTCGGACCGCCATGCACACGCGATCTTCCCAGTTGGAATCTCCGCCCAGCGATCGGACGAAAATCACTCCCGTGCTCCTCGGGGCCACGCTCGTCGGCGCACTCGGCGGGTTGCTCTTCGGTTTCGATACCGCCGTCATTTCCGGCTGCCAGGAGGATCTCGTGAAGCTCTTCTCCCTCACCAAAGGAGAGCAGGGCTTCATGACGGCTTCCGCCATGCTGGGCGCAACAGTCGGCTCTCTTGCCGCGGCAAAACCGGGTGACGCCTTTGGACGCCGGGATTCGCTAAAGGTCGTCGCCGCCTTCTACCTGCTCTGCGCGATCGGCTGCGCATTTGCCAATTCGCTCTCGATGATCGTCGCTGCGCGCATCCTCGGCGGACTTGCCGTGGGCGCGACATCCGTCCTCGGGCCGATGTATCTCGCCGAGATCGCGCCGGCCGCGTGGCGCGGCCGACTCGTCGCCTGTTTCCAGGTCAATATCGTGCTCGGAGTTCTGCTCGCCTACGGCACGAACTATTACCTCGGCTCGCTCCATCTCGGCGCAAATGAGTGGCGATGGAAACTCGGCATTCAAGCGGTGCCAGCATTCGCCTTTCTCGTGATGCTCTTCCTCATCCCGCGCAGTCCGCGCTGGCTCATGATGAAAGGAAAACAGGAGGAAGCCGCCGCGGTCCTGCGGAAGATCGGCGTTGCCGACGTGGACCGGCAAATCTCCACCATTCGCTCCTCGCTGCGCCAAGAGGGATCGAGTGGAAGCGTGCCACTTTTTACCAAGAGCCACTCCCGCCCGGTGTTCCTCGCGATCACCATCGCGATGTTCAATCAACTCGGGGGAATCAACGCGCTCTGGTACTACGCCGACCAGATCTTCGCGATGGCGGGATTCGACAAGAATGCCAGCGCCATGCAGTCGGTGATCCTCGGCACCGTGAATCTCTTCGCGACGCTCTTTGGCATGGCCATCATCGACAAGGTGGGCCGCAAACCACTCCTGATTTGGGGCACGGTCGGCGGCGGGTTGAGCCTCGCGTTAGTCACCTGGATCTTCAGTGCCAACGTGCACGCCGAGCTGCTCGTGTGGCTGCTCGCGGGAATGGTGATCTTCCATGCCTTCGGCCAGGGCGCGGTAATTTGGGTCTTCATCAGCGAGATTTTTCCCACTGCGATCCGAGGCAAGGGGCAAACGCTCGGGAGCTTCACGCATTGGTTCATGGCCATGCTCATCTCGTGGTCATTCCCACTCGTGGCCCGGGAACTGGGCCAACCGGGAGCCGGTCTGCCCTTTGCGTTCTTCACGGCGATGATGATCCTCCAGCTCTTCGTCGTGGGCTTGCTCTTCCCCGAAACGAAACGCGTGGCGCTCGAAGACATGAGCAAACAAATGAAAGCGCACTGACGCACATGGAATCTTGGCAAACTGTCACCGCCCGGATCGTGCCGGGCCACCAGGTCGCATCCGGACGCAAGGACGACCCGCGATTTCCGGGCGGCACCTTAAAGATGCAGGCTCCGCACTTTTCGCCCCTCGGCATGGATCTCAGCGTTTATCATCCCGGCACCATCAACGTGAGCATCGCGCCGCATTCCTATCGCGTCGTGAAAGCTCCGCTCACCCTTCGCCATGTGAAATGGCACCCCACGGAACCTGCGGAAGATTTTTCGTTTTTCGATGTGCGTGTGATTCGTCCGGGCTGCGCGTCCGTCGTGGGAAAAATCTACTATCCCCACCCGGAGACGAAGCCCGAGCACTTCCGGGCATCCCCGTGGTGCTGATCGACCGCGACCTAGGCGCCTTTCCCCGTCGCAGCGAGTTCGACGTCGTGGGGGTGGATAACTTTACCGGCGGCTACACGC
>CBHXZU010000113.1:0-11573 GCA_966125105.1 uncultured Prosthecobacter sp. | reverse complement strand
ACACCTGGCGGGCCGCCCAGACAACGGCCGCGCCGGGGCAGGACTGGGTGCAGCTGGCGGTGACCCGGGCGCGCCTCACGAACACGCCGGGCGTGTTCTGGCTCGACGAAAAGCGCGCCCACGACGCGCAGCTCATTGCGAAGGTGAAGACTTACCTCGCGCAGCATGACACCAAGGGCCTGGATCTGCGCATTCTGCCGCCCGCGGAAGCCTGCAAGTTCTCGCTCGAGCGCATCGTGAAAGGGCAGGATACCATCTCCATCACGGGCAACGTGCTGCGGGACTACAACACCGATCTCTTTCCGATCCTCGAAGTCGGCACGTCGGCGAAGATGCTCTCGATCGTTCCGCTGATGAATGGCGGCGGTCTTTTCGAGACCGGCGCAGGTGGCTCGGCGCCGAAGCACGTGGAGCAATTCCTGCAGGAAGTCTACCTGCGCTGGGACAGCCTCGGCGAGTTCTTCGCCCTGGCCGCATCGTTCGAGCACCTTTCGATTGTCGCGAAGAATGCGAAAGCGAAAGTGCTCGCCGACACGCTCGACGCCGCCAACGGCAAGTTCCTCGAGAACGACAAGTCGCCCGGCCGGAAGCTCGGCACGATCGATAACCGCGGCTCGCACACCTACCTCGCGCTGTATTGGGCGCAGGCTCTTGCGGAACAGGACGCCGATGCCGAATTGAAGGCCGCCTTTGCGCCGATTGCCGAGAAGCTCGCTGCTGCGGAGAAACAAATCGTGGAAGAACTCATCGCCGTCCAGGGCAAGCCCGTAGATATTGGCGGTTACTACCAACCTGACAGTGCAAAGGCTTCTGCGGCCATGCGACCGTCGAAAGCCTTCAACGAGATCCTCGCTGCGCTCTGAGCGGGCATAAGGCTGACGGATTTGTAGAAAGTCCCGCCGGAGCGATCCGGCGGGATCTTTTTGCTCCGACGTTTGCCCTGACTGGGCTGTGGGGCTCCTGCCAATAGGAGTTTCCGGATAAGGAATTGCGTTTGAATGGCTCCGGGTCCTTCACTCGGTGAAGCTCCCATCGGGATGCCCCGTTTTTTCCGGTTCGGAACCGCGTGATCCGAAAATACGGAAATAACTTTCGGCAATGCTCTACATGGCGGGAGCTGGTGATTGAGAACGCCGGGTGCAAGGCTGCATGCCTCATTATATCAGCGAGCAGCGGCGCAACCTGCCTCTAGTAGCGCAACGTCCTCCAAGGGACTGTTTTTTGCATTGCTGCCGGTTAGGCAAATCGTAACGGTGCGCGGTGAATGGAGCGGCCGGAATACCCGACATACTGGCAGCGGAAAACGATATGGCGGGCTCTCGCCGGGCTCGCTGTGGTTGTGATTTTCACGATCGGGGTAGGGGGCCTTTATGTTCTCGCCAAAGTTCTCGCGTTTCTGCAGCCGATCCTGGTCCCGTTCGCTATTGCGGGGGTGCTGGCTTACCTGCTTGAGCCGGTGGTCGACCGGATCATGCATTGGGGTGATCGCTTCATCACGAAGCATCGGACGGGAACGTGGTCCAAAGTGGTGCGGTTTCTCACAACGCGGACCAGTTCCGTTTGGTCGGTGTTTATCGTCACGTCCGTGGCGCTCGTCGGCTTCCTGATTTGGATTATCCCGGTAATCTCGACGCAGACTTCGCGACTCGCGAAAAAGGTGCCGGACATCACTTACCAAGTGCGGGTGAATGTCGCCAATTTCGGCAAGAAGGTGCGCGATACTTACGGTCTTCGATTGCTGCCCGATGAGTTCCTCGAAGTCCCGGTCCGCAAGCCTGCCGGCAGCAGTAAGTCTCATTCAACGCCGGCAGCCACCACCCCGGCTCCGGCAGTCCCGGTCGCTGTAACTCCGCCCGCAACTCCGGCCACACCTCCAGTCGTAGTTTCGCCTTCGGAGCCACCCAAACCCTCTCCAGAGACTACTCCTCTCACCGCGTCTGCTGCGGCGGGGCCTGCTCCCGCGGGCACAACTGGAACTACCACCACGCCGGTCGCCACCACAAACACTGCGACGGAAAACCCGGAGGACATGCTCCACAAACTTGGGAGCGGGGATTGGGTGAATGATGCGCTGCCGTCTGTCATTCAGAACGTCTGGAAGTTTTTCAGCGCGAGCCTCGGCGGCTTCCTGGGGTTCTTCGGCTTCCTGCTCTCGCTCGTCATCGTTCCGCTTTACCTCTTCTATTTGCTCACAGAGTTCCCGAGCATCGCGAGCGGGTGGAGCAAATACCTGCCGCTTCGGGCGAGCGCGTTTAAGGACGAGGTCGTCGACTGCTTGGAGGAGATCAATGGCTACTTGATCGCATTCTTCCGCGGTCAGCTCGTGGTCAGCATCATTAATGGCGCGGCGACCGGCATCCTCCTGGCCATCGTGGGGCTGGATTTCGGCGGGTTGATCGGGTTTGCCCTCTGTTTCCTGGGAATCATCCCCTACGTCGGGATTGTCCTTTGCTGGATCCCTGCAGTGATCATCGCTTCGGTGCAGGGTGGAAGCTGGGTAGTTTCGAGCGGAGCGGAATGGTGGGTATTTCCGCTGATCGTCACTGGCGCGTTCGCGGTCGTGCAGCAGGTGGACGCGTTATTTGTCACACCCAAGGTGGTCGGGGAACGCGTCGGTTTGCATCCGCTCACCGTCATCTTTTCGGTCTTCCTCTGGTCGCTCCTCCTGGGCGGTTTGCTCGGTGCGATTCTCGCGGTGCCGTTGACGGCGACCTTGAAAGTCATCTTGAAGCGCTACGTTTGGGAGCGGAAGATCATGGCAGATCCAGTTACCGCGGAATCCATCCCGATCAGCGACAAATGAACTCGTCCGATCCCGAACCACCCAGGAAGACGCCAGCTCCACCGCCCTCAGCAGCGACCGCAAAGCCACCGCTTGTCGTCACATCAGGTGTAAACAAGCGCGATGTGCTTCTCATCGTGTCCATCGTGGTGGTGCTGCTCGGCTTCATCGCGCTGGCGATCATGTATTCCACGAAACCGCCGAAGAACACGTTGCATGGCGTGGTAAAGGGGAAGAGTTCGACGGGCGAGCGCGAGACGCTTTACGACGTGCGAGCGCGGAAGGGCGTTTCCGCCAAGACGGTGGATACGGGTTATTACCTGAAGGTTTTCGTGCCCGAGGAGAACCGGACCTACGAAGTGATCGTTGAAAAGGAGCTCTGGGAGACGAAAAAGGAAGGCGACACGCTCGATTTCCTCCGTCCGCCGAACGAGCAGAAGTTCTAAGCAGCGAGGTTAACCACGGCGCACACGGCGCACACGGCGGATTTTTGAACCGCGGCGGGCGCAGCGAACGCGGTTTACCAGAGAACACTTGGATAGCCGAGCCGCGACGAACGTGCCCTCGCGTTCATTCCTAATGTGCGGCAATTCTGGGTGGACCGCTGAGGTTTTTAAACCACGGAGAACCCGGAGTTCAGTCTCAGGGCTATAGCCTCTGCGTGATCTCCGTGCTGCTATTCATGAAAATGAGTGCAGCGCGTGGTGTTTTTGAGCGCTTCATTCCATGCCGGCGAGGAACGTCTGAAAAATCGGCGAGCGCGCTTGCGAAGGGAGCATGGGCCTCTGGCCCGTAACGGGAGAGCTGCCAAGCACGACGCGGCGTCATTGCGGGGCCGCTTCGGAATGAGGCACGGTCATTGAGGCTGGCGCAGTGCCGAGGCTAATCCCGGCAACTGGGTCTGCGCATTTTGCGAGCACCCCACTTACGGGCCGGAGGCCCATGCTCCCTTGTGCGGCTCGCCGTCCTGAGTTCTCCGTGGTCGAAATTGCTTACAGAGCCGGGCGGGCTTTGTGCCAGTCGGTGGATTGCTCGTAGGCGTGGGCGATTTGCAGGAGCTGTGCTTCCTTGAACGGCTGGCCGATGAGCTGGACACCGATCGGGAGCTTCTTGCCGTCGGTCTCGGCGAAGCCGCACGGGATGCTCACCCCGCAGGTGCCGGCAAGGTTGCAGGCGATCGTGAAGATGTCCGCGAGATACATGCGCAAGGGATCGTCGGACCGATCGCCGGCTTTAAAGGCAGGTTCGGGAGTGGTCGGGCAAACGATCGCGTCCACCTTCTCGAAAGCCTTTGTGAAGTCGTCGCGGATTAACGTGCGCACCTTTTGCGCCCGCAGGTAATACGCGTCGTAGTAACCGCTGCTGAGCACGTAGGTGCCGAGAATAATCCGGCGCTTCACTTCGGGGCCGAAGCCCTGTTCGCGGGACTTGCCGTATTGTTCGAGGAGGTTCTCCGCGTTCGCTCGAAATCCGTATCGCACTCCATCGAAGCGCGCCAGGTTGGCCGAGGCCTCCGCAGTGGCGACGACGTAGTAGACGCTTACCGCGTGTTCCGTGTGAGGCAGAGAAACATCGACGATCTCCGCGCCGAGCGACTCGTAATGGCGGATTGCTCCACGCACCGCAGCTTCCACCTGCGGATCGATGCCGCTGATGAAGTATTCCTTCGGTATGCCGAGCTTGATGCCCTTCAAGTCCCGCCCAAGGAGCGCAGTTGCGTCATCCACCGGCACGTCGAGGCTCGTCGAATCCATCGGATCCCGGCCGGCGATCGCATTCATGATCAAGGCCGCATCCCGTGTGGTCTTGGTGAAAGGCCCGATCTGATCGAGGGACGATGCGAACGCGATCAAACCAAAGCGCGAGACGCGTCCGTAGGTTGGCTTCAACCCCACGCATCCGCACAGCGCAGCGGGTTGGCGGATCGATCCGCCGGTATCCGAGCCGAGCGAGGCATAGGCTTCATCCGCCGCGACGACCGCGGCGGAACCGCCGGACGAACCGCCCGGAATGCGCGAGAAGTCCCACGGATTCATCGTGCGCCCGAAGGCGGAGTTCTCCGTCGAGCTGCCCATCGCAAACTCGTCGAGATTGCAGCGTCCGAACGGAATTGCGCCCGCTGCGCGGAGTTTTTTGATCACGGTCGCGTCGTAGGTGCTCGTGTAGCCCTTGAGAATTTTCGACGCCGCAGTGCACGGTTCGCCGGTGACGTTAATGACGTCCTTGATCGCGATCGGAACTCCGCCGAGCGGGAGATTGACGTCCGCTTTTTCCGCCAGGCTGCGGGCCAGCGTGTAGTCGCGGGAAAGATAACCGTGGATTTGCGGATCCACCGCAGCGATGCGGGCCTCGAGCGCATCGAGGGCTTCGACGGGGGAAACTTCTCGTGCTCGCAACTTTGCCTGGAGCTCGGCGGCCGAAAGACTGGTGAGCGAGGACATGGCGCTTACTCGATGACTTTCGGGACGATGAATAATCCGTTCGCCGAGCGAGGCGCATTTTTCAGCACTTCTTCGGGCGAAAACCACGGCCGGGATTCATCTTTGCGGAAAACATTGTGCACCGCGTTCGCGTGCGCGGTCGGCTGCACATGGGAGACGTCGACTTTTTTGAGCTGCTCGACGTGGGAAAGCACCTGCCCCAGTTGGTTTTGAAACTGGGAAATCTCTGCGTCCGCTAAATCCAGCCGCGCTAATTGCGCGACGTACCGCACGTCAAACTGGTCACTCATTGGCGGCGGATAAAAGGGCAAAGAGGGTCACGAGCAAAGTGAAAGTTCGCGCGCAAGGGCGACCGTGGATGTTTCGATCAGTTGACGTTGGCAAAGTCATTGCTACTTTCCGCGCACTATCCAGACATGCAGAAACTCGACTTCGCGGAAGCCGTAGATCGCCTGACAGAATCCAACTCACGTTACCATCGGGAAGCGTTCTTCTTCCTCCGGGAGGCACTGGATCACACGGTCAAGATGCGCAAGCGGCAGTTGGGTGAAGGCGGGCATGTCAATGGAACCCAGCTCTGCGAGGGGATTCGCCAGCTGGCGATCAAGCAGTTCGGACCGATGGTTCCGACGGTATTTTCCTATTGGGGCCTCGAGCGCACCGACGACTTTGGCGAGATGGTGTGGCAAATGATAGAACTGGGCGTCTTTGGGAAGACCGAGAGCGATTCCCGTGAGGATTTCAACGGGGTGTTCGATTTTCACGAGGCGTTTGTGGAGCCATTTCTGCCTCCCACGGTGCCAGTTCCGCGGGAGACATTGAGCTCGGATTCCGAGCCGTCGAGCAAGTCGGCAGCGGCGTAGGGCGCGTCACTGTCGACGTCCAACGTTACGCCGAGGACGAGACTGCCGAAGCTACGGCGGGCGTTGGATGGCTCGGCTCCACGTCCAACGTCCAAGTTTTAGTAAGCGCGTGCGGCGTCATCACTTCGAACGCAGGTGAGTTTCTTTGGTAACTCCCTTGGGAGACTGAAGGAGCATGTGCAGTCATCGAACGGGCATCCGCCATTCGATTCTATCAGGGAATACATGGCGAGCACTCTACCCTGGCGACAAGCAACCGCATCGATTGCAGCGCAATTCGCTGGGCCAGAGCCTATTCTAATCGCAAGTGACTTCGATGGGACGCTGTCGCCAATCGTCAATGATCCGGAGCGGGCACAACTCCCGGTGGCGACGCAGGCGATTCTGCGATCGATTCGCACGATTCCTGGGATCGCTTTGGCCTTCATCTCAGGCCGCGGGCTCGAAGATTTGCGGGAACACGTGGCTATTGAGGGAGCCATTTACGCGGGCAATCATGGGCTCGAAATGGAAGGACCTGGGATTGCGCCATTTGTGGAGCCAAACTGCACGGCGGCGCGGCCATCGCTTGATGCGGCGCTTTCCACCCTTTCTTCCGCGCTAGACCAATTTCCCGGCGTGGAACTTGAGGATAAGGACCTCAGCGCCACGGTCCATTATCGGCGAGCTGCGCCGGAGTTGGAGCCACCGCTTTCGCTGGTAGTGCACAGCGTGGTGCATGCGTTGCCACGGGTCGTGGTTCGCCGCGGTAAGCAAGTGCTGGAGCTGCGGCCTGCGGTGAAGTGGCACAAAGGCCACGCATTCCGCTACATGGCGCAGATGCTTCAAATCCCGGAATCGCGAACCCTCTACCTTGGTGATGATACCACGGATGAAGACGCGTTCGCGTTTGCGCCGAAGGCGGTTACCGTGCAGGTCGGGCATTCGCCGGGCACCCATGCGCGATTCCGAGCGGAGACTCTTCCAGACGCGCGAGAGTTCCTGGCTTGGCTGGCGGACGTTCTAGCGAAACGCGGAACGGACGGGGCAAATGGGACGAAAGCGTAGAGCCTTTTCGGCACCCCAACCGATTTTCAGCGACCTTCGCATCTCAAATTGGGGGACGCGCGGCCTGACGACGCAAAAAAGTGGGTCACCCTGAGGAACGAAGCGGCCTCGCTCCATCCGCTGACACCGAATTACCCGAAAAATCGCTGAACGAAGGCCCCCCGGACACCCAGGCGGCGCGATTTACCGGCAGCGCCGACACTATTCGCTCCGCAGTGCAGTAAGCAGGGATCCGCGAAGAGAGAGGCGCGTGGCGATCCACGTCCAGAAGGCGCCGAGGAGGGCCATGCCGATCATGAGAATGCCGGCATTTGTCCACGGGAATCCGCCGCCGCGTTGCGAGATATTTGGGAAAACGGCGACCATCGCGCTGGCCACGCCGACTCCCAGCGCAAAGATGATCAACCAGCGGTGCTCCGCGAAAACGAGGTGGCGCAGTTGGCGCGGCGTGAAGCCGACGGCTTCGAGCAGGCCAAACTCGCGGCGCCGCTCGAGGACGTTGCGGGCAACGACGATCCCGAGCCCCGCGCTGCCGAGCAGCATGCCGAGTCCGCCGAGGATTTGGAAAATCGAGAGGTAGGTGTTTTCCACCGCGTTGAAGTCCCCGAGGCGCTTGGCGGTCGGGACGATCTCGAGGCCGCGATCGCCGAGTTGCTCGGTGAGGTGTTTGCTCACCGCGTCGGCCTTCGCCGGCGGGCAATCGATGAGGAACATGCTGTAGCCCGCGTTGTTCGGAAACTTCGCGACGAATGCGGGTTCGTCGATCAGCACCACACCTTGCAGGATCGAGGCGGGGAAAGTGCCCGCGATTTCTACACCAAGCGGACGTCCTTGCTCGTCGTCGTATGCGAGCACGTCGCCGATCTTCTTTTGCATCGCCCACTGCAGCGTGTTGGCATCGACCAGCCCCGCGATGCCCTTCGTCGCGCTGCCGGCGACCTTGTCCCATTGCGCCTTCGCGCCAGCGGCAAAGCGATTTTGCAGATCGTGAAAATGAACGCCCACCAGGCGCGGTTGCATCGCGCGATTGAGGTTCAGGCAACTCGCGTCATCTCCGCCGCGGACGCGCATCTGCACGATGCGCGTATCCTTCAGGATCTCGTCATCGAGCGAATACTGCGCGCGGCCCTTTGGCGAATTGAGGTCTTCGTAAATCGGCGCGCTGCTCTCGCCCATGAGCGTGAAGCCTCCCGTGCCGGACTCGCGGCGCGTGGGATCGTCGAGCGGGCCTTTGCGGAAGCTGTCGACGGCCATTACCATGAACACTCCACTGGCCAGCACGCCGATCGTGGCCACGCTGCGTCCGCGCCGGCGCGAAGTGTTTCGGAGCGCGAGCGCATTTGCCGACGGCAGTTCGGAATTGCTGCCGCCGATCGCGCGCAGTTGGCGAAAGCAAAACGACAGCCCGCCCGCGAGCAGCAGGAATCCGGCGGTGAAGAACAGGATCGGGTTCTTCGGCTGCGCGATAAGCAGGTAGATCGTGCCGAGAACGGCGAGCACTTCGATGACGCGACGGGTCCATCCCCACCACCGGAGCGGCGGAGAGGAGCCGTCAGCTTTCGCTTCGGTGTTCTCCGTCAAGGCAGTTCCGCTGAGCAAGGCGGCGGCTTCCTGTTTGAAGAGTCGCCGGCTGGCGAGCCACATCGCGAACAGCGCGACGATGACGCCGCTCACGACGCCGATCGCAAAGGTGATCGGCGAGGGCGCGAAGATAAACGTCGTGCCGCCCGTGGCGCCGCTCCACACGCCGGAGAGTCCGCGCAGCACGGCCATGGTGTAGAGCGCCGCGAGGAGCGCTCCGATAAGCGCGCCGACGACTGCGAGCGCGAGACCTTCGCGCAGAAACAGTCTCCGGACTTGCTTGGCGCGCCATCCAACCGCGAGCAGGAGGCCAGCCTCGGCTGCGCGCTGCTCGATGCTGAAGGTGAACAGCAATCCGGTCAGCGCCGCCGCCGCGAGGATAAGGAAAAACGAGAAGCCGGCGAAGAGCTGGCCGAAGTCCACCGGCGCGTTCGTCGCGGCGAGTGCTTCGTCACGGAGCGCGACGATGCGGAAGCCGAGCGCGCGGGGGTCGAGTTGCACCGCGACTTTCTCGAGTTGCTCCTTCGTGACCGAAGCAGGGTAGCGGATGCTCGTGAGATTACCCCAGCGGTTGCCCCACATTTCCTGCCCGACGCGCAGGTTCACAAAGGCTTTTGGCGTGCCGCGGTAGGTATCCCAATACTCTTCATCCTTCTTGCGGATCCGCGTGGAGTCGAAGGGAAAGCCTGGCTTCCAGTTGCTGAAGTTGCCGCGGTCCGGGACATTTGGGAAATCCGGCATCCACGAGGTGTTCAGTTGCGGCTCATTCATCTCGAGGATGGGACCGAGGACTTCGAAGGTGCGCGACTTCTCGACGAGTTCCCGCCGCTCACCCATCACGTAATATTTGATCGTGATCTTCGAGCCGACGTCCACGCCAAGATCGTCGGCGAGCCAGCGCGTGATGGAGATTTCGTCGTCGGCCAACTCGGCAGGGACAAAACCCGAGGAGGGCGCATCGATGGCGGTGACCATCGAGTAGGGCGTGGCCTTCGCCTTTGGATTCTCGCCGTTGTCCACGCGCAGTTCGTTGACGAAATACGTGAGGGCATCGACCCCGTGAACTCCGATCCCGCGCTCATGGGCGCGCGCGGCGTCGACGATTGGCGGCGCGAGGAAGACGCGTGATGTGCGAAGTTCGCGGCCCAGTCCGGAGGGAAGGTCTTTGATGGCCAAGTCCGCGTTGGCGAGGTCGGCGCGGAGCTTTTCGGGCCGAGCGAGGCTGTCGATCAAGCGCAGGTCTTCCACAATGGATGTTCCACTGATGCGCTTGTCCCCGAATCCGATTGCAGCGAGGAACCGTTTCCACGCCGAAACATTGGGCTCCGGCGGCTCTTCGTAGCGGCTCGCCGCGATATTCACTTTCTCACGCAGTCCCGTCTTTTGCTGCAAAGTCGCGAGCGGCAGGAACACGCTCGGAGGCGGCACCTGCCCAGAGGTGAGCGAGAAACGGGCGAAGTAGGCATCGTCCAACACATGAGCCACGTTTGCCCGGGTGCTGATGATTTCACCTTCCTCGCCGGAAAGCGGCGCATCCTTCGAGAAAGCGGACGGCTTCTCCAAACGCAGAATGACGCTATCGCCTTTCTTGACCTGGAGTTGTTCGGCGAGGCGTGTATTCAGCGCGACTTCACCATCCCCGAGGGCGACGGCGTGACCGGATGGCGAGAGTGACCAGAAGGAATCCTCCACTCCGATAACCTGCACGCGGTTGGCCCTCGCTTGTTGATCGGGCCGCACGACCGTTCCCTGCAACATCAGGATTCCTGTCGAATCTTTTCCGATAACCAAATCCCGGCCGAGTAAACGCATTCGAGCGTTGGGATCCTTCGGCCACGTGAGAAAGCGCTCGCCCGTGACCAGTGCATTCCCGATTTTTCCCACCCGCGCCTCGGCCTGCTTGCGAAGGGTCGCCTTCACCGAATCGCCGACGAACAACGCGCCAGTGATTACCAAAGCCGCGAGGGCCGTGCCCAAAACGACGCCGACGTGCGTGCGCCAGAAGAAGCGGAGGCTGCGCCGAGCCAGCTGGAAGAAGCTCATACAGTGAGGGCCGCTTCGTTACAGGCCCGTTCGGGCGTAGATGTCGTCGAGTGTGATTCCGAACTCCAACTCCGGAATCCGCAAGGTTTCGGTAGTGCCAGTTAGAACGGTCTTTTCACGTTCTCCGCCGGCCCGGTGGAAGATGGTCACTTCGCGCTTGTCTTGGGAGACAAGGATATAGGTATGCAGGGAGGGGATGCGCCCGTAGGCAAGTCGCTTCTCTCGACGATCGGTCTGCTCGGTATCAGGCGACAAGACTTCCACGATCACGGAGGGCGTGTCGCAGTAGTACTTGTGCTGGCCGGCGGGGTCGCAATTCACCATCACGTCGGGGTAGTAAAACCAATGGTCCCCGGCGTCCTGGATATGGACCTTCATGTCTGCCATGAAGGGAGCGCAAGTTTTGCCGCGGAGATGAACGGCGAGAGCGGCAAAAATATTCCCGGCAATATAGTTGTGCGCCACGCTCGCGCCGGCCATGGCATAGACCTTTCCCGCCAGATATTCGTGGCGGACTTCGCTGCGAAGTTCCCCCTGCATGTAATCTTCCGGCGAAAGGGACACATCCTTACTGCAGACGGCGCTCATGCGGCTGAAACGATGGTAGTTGGATTGATGGGTGTCAAATGGACACCAGCTTTCCGTCGCGAAGTTCCAGCACGCGCTTCATGCGTTGGGCGAGCTCGGGCGAATGGGTTACCAGGACGGTGGCGATCTTCTCGCGAACGTTGATTTCGGCGAGCAGGTCGGTTGCTTCGGGTTCCGCGCCACGCCCGATGCGAACACCCTTGAGGACCGTGACATTGGCCCCAAGCC
>CBHXZU010000112.1:0-11595 GCA_966125105.1 uncultured Prosthecobacter sp. | reverse complement strand
CTCAGCGCCTCGGAGGAGAGGGCCTTGAAGGCATCGCTCAAGGTGGTCTGCGCCTCACTCAAGAGCGCCAGCTTTTCTTCGGATAGCTTTCGCTCTTTCTCCAGCGTGGTTTGGACCTCCGCGTGCTCCACCTTCAGGGCCGTGAGCGCCTTCTGCGTTTCTTCCAAACTCGCTGCCGCTGCCGCCAGCCGCGTTTCGAGTTCGGGGATTGCCGTGGCGGCTTCTTCCGCCGTGGCGCAGGCGGCGGTTTGTTCCTGCAGCTTGGCTTGAAGTTCCTCCGCGGTCTTCCGCTCGCGGCCGATCTCCGCGGTCAGCGTTTCAATCTGTTCCGCCTTCTCCGTGAGCTTTTGTTGCAGGTGAACCACGGCTTCCTCCGCCCTGGATCGCGCTTCCGTTTCTTTTTGGAGCTTGGCCTGCGTCTCCTCCAGGCTCGCCGTGGCCGCCGCCAACCGTTTCTCCAGGTCCGGAATCACCGTTACCGCTTCTTCCGCCGTGGCGCGCGCGGCGGATTGCTCCTGGAGCTTGGCTTGCAGCACCTCCGCCGCTTGCCGCTCGCTGCTGACGTCCTTCGTCAGTTTTTCGATCTGCTCCGCTTTTTCCGCGAGGTTCTGCTGCAGATGGATGACGGATTGCTCCGCCGTGGACCGCGCTTCCGTTTCCTTTTGGAGCTGATCCTGCGTCTCCTGCCACGATTGCTCAAAGCGTGTTGCTTGCGAGGTGACTGCCTCCAGGCGTTGCGTCCTTTCGTTCAGCGCGGTTTGCGCGCTGGCGAGTTGGGTGCCCAAGTCGGCCTTCGCCGCCGCCTCGCGCGCCGCGATCTGGCTGCGGGTAAGAAGCCAGAGGACGATGCCCCCGGCAACCAACCCCCCGACGAAACAGAGAATGCCAATGAGCGGGTCCATGGTCTAAACGGTGCGGAAGCTGGTCACGCCTTTGGTCTTCATCGTCTGCACGGCGTTGGTCTTGAGCTGATCGTTGCCGGCGAAACCTTCATAGAGGCAGACGACGCGCTCGGGTTTGCGCGCGGCCATTTCCTTGATGACTTCGGGCGTGAGCTTCTTTTCCAGGCAGATGAGCATCAAGCCGTCGGCGATGCTGAAGACAGTCTGGCCAGCCGGCGTCAGCGGTTCGATCGGTGTGGTGAGCGGATAACCGCTCTTGAGCAGGATCTCATACAGCAGGTCGTCCTGCGTCCGGCCTTCGACGATGTGGTGGACGTGCATTTCGAGCTGCTGCGCCAGAGCATCGGAATCCTTCGGTGTTTCCGCGTTCCACGTTTTGAAGTTCGAGCTTTGGAGTTTGAAGACTTTGAAGCCGCGATTCCCCTCCTTTTCCGGAGTGTCTAAAGCAAGTTTCCCGGCGTCTTCGTTGTTCATCTTCCGGATGACGCGCCGCACGCGCTCTTTCGTGATGTCGGCGATCGTCGGGAAATCCCTTCGCTCGGTCGGTTCGGGAAGTTGAACCAATATGAAACGGCGGGCCCCCCCGTCTCGCTTGTTCAGTTCGAAAACCGCTTGAGCTGTAGTGCCGCTACCGGCGAAAAAGTCCAAGACGAGATCGCCTGGACCCGCGCAATACCGAATTAGCCGCGCTATCACGAGATGATCCTTCGGGTTCTCGAAGATCTTCTCTCCAAAAAGCTCCTTTAAAACGTCAGTCGACGGTTGGGAATGGCGATAAAAGACGCTTCCCATTACCTGCAGCTTCTCTCCTGGGGAATCCTCGTCGGATGCTCCGCCAGAAGCATCAATGTAGAGGTACGATTTTAGGAACGGCGACTTCGTATGATCGTCTCGAAACTCGACGTAACCGTCCCGAACTTTCGCTTTCATCGTCGTCTCGACAAAACGCCACCCGTCGTCGGGGATCTTGCATGGCTGCCGAGTTACCGGATGAAGTAGTTCATACCGCGGACCGCCGCCGCCAGGCCAAGAGATGTTGTTGTCGCGCCAAATCCCTCGATCATCGACGAAACGCGAGCGCGAATAAGCTTTCGCCGGATGTCCCTCCGGCAATGAACGGTAGAAAGCGACTAATCCGTCAGAAATTGCGGTGTAACTTGTCCCATGGATCGCTTTAAGGCGCTGATACTCGTCAACAACCTCTGAAACGCCCTCCTTTGGTTCTCGCCACGCCGGCAATAATTCCTCGATAAGACCGAGGTTCTTCGCGTAGCAAACGAGATACTCGTGGCCTACCGAAAACCGTCGAGCGTCGTTTTTCCTTCCCCGCTCCCAGGCTAGTGTCGCGACGAAGTTCTCTTCGCCAAAGATTTCGTTGCAGATCTTTTTTAAATTATCGACCTCCGCGTCGTCGATACTGATGAAAATCACGCCGTCCTCACGGAGGAGATTGCGGGCCAAATAGAGGCGGGGATACATCATGTTCAGCCACTTCGAGTGGAAGCGGCCGTCGGCCTCGGTGTTTGTGGAGTATTTCCGCCCTTCACTGTCCACTTGGCCCGTGTATCGGAGATACGTTTCGAGCGATTCGGAGTAGTTGTCCGGGTAGATGAAGTCGTTGCCCGTGTTGTAGGGTGGATCGATGTAGATCATCTTTACCCGGCCGAGGTAAGACTTCTGCAGGAGTTTCAGGACTTCCAGGTTGTCGCCCTCGATGATGAGGTTTTCCGTCGTGTCCCACGCCACGGATTCCACCTTTGCGGGTACGAGGGTGGCCATGCTCGGTTGCTGGATGGTCTTGAAACACTCCGCCTTCCCCGGCCAGTTCATCCCGTAGCGTTCCTTCCCCTTGTCAACGGTCTCGCCGAGCGCCGCCTTGAGCCGCTCGAAGTCAATCTTCCCACCTTCGGTGAAGACTTCGGGGAACGCTGCGCGCAACGCGGCCTGTTTGTCCGCAGCGATGTCATGAGACCGCAGGTCCAGCTTTTCCGGCCCGTCAGTGGTAATCTGGGATGTGGTCATTCAGACGTTTCAAAAATGGGCCCGAGGATAAACTCAAACTCTGATTTCGAGATGTTCGTTTCCGGACAAGAAAACTCGCGGCAGCAACCGAGCGCGCTTTCTCGGGTACTGATTTCCATGCAGAAATTGCGGGCCTTGGAAGGTTTGTCGGTTCCAGTTACGGTTAGGGGGTAGTACGCTTCGATTGCCCCTCTTTCGAGAATGAATACCCCTCGGCGCCGCAAGGCTGCGAGAAGTTTGGACTTGGCTGAGGCGAGATCGAGATCGGCTGCCGTTTGGAGGGCTTCTCGTCGCTGATACTTTTGTTCCCAAGCAAAGAAATCCGTCACTGCATTATCGAGTTCCGGAAATCGCGCTGGATCTTCGTCGAAGGCGGCGCGGGCTTCTCGTACCCGCCGCCAAAGCGCGGGCAGACTGGTCTTTTCGTGAGCAGCCTTGACGGCTTTGCCGCTTGGCTCCGGAGCAGGGGTGACAGCAGCGAGCACCCTGTTGATTTCACTATTGAGGGTGTCATGCAGCTTCTTGAGCTCTTCGTCGGGTTCAAGATGCTCAAAGCCTTCGTTCAGGATATCGAGATCTCCGATGACGAAAACGCGAACGCCAAAGGTATCGAAGAAGCTGCGATACCTCCGAATATTTCCTTTACCTTGGATTCGCGCAAAAGCCACGGAGTGCCTTGAGCACTGCCAGTCCGAGTTCAACACACGCGCAAGGTGAGGGAAGACGATCATGTCGCTATCTCCTTCAACGAGCACGACCCGCTTCGAGAAAAAAGCGGCGTTGTTGTTTTCAAAGCAGATGACCTGAAACGCATCCCTGGCCGCAAGGGTGATGCTCACGGGCTTTGCGCGTGTAAACGGCTTCGGAACTCCCTCGACTCTGGTTTTAGAAAGCCGAACAAATGTGGCCGTAGCCTCCGGTCCAAGAAACAAAGGCGAGTGTGTCGTAACTACAACATGATGGTTGTGGGAGAACACTCGCAAAGCGTCGAACAGTACGCGCTGAGCGTCAGGATGAAGGAAGAGCTCCGGCTCCTCAAAAAGTAGGAGATAAGAAGGAATCTTCGAATCCGTTTGTTTTCCGGCGTCGGCGCCAAGGCTTTCAGGTGTAGGATCGGCTTGGGCTCCCTTTTTCTTCGATTCGCGGAGCTCCTGCTCTGCGACAAACTCAACGTAGGTCCGCAGGATCGCGAAAACCACCGCCCGGCGAAGACCGTCCCCTTTCATTTCGAGCGGGCCTTTTACACCGTCGTCCGCAAGGATCTGCGCACTCGACAGAACAGATTTGATACTGGGCGGCGGTATCTCCAGTTCGAGCGAGACGGCGGAGAAGCTTTCCTGTAGCAACTGCTGCATTCTCTCTTCCATTTTCTGGATGTCAGAAAGGCGGTGATCTTCCACGGCGCCATCTTCATTCCGGATGCGCGTGAGTTGCTTGGCCAGGTCGCGAAACAGTTTCTTTGCATCGCCAAGCTGCGGCTCGATCCAATCGAGGACGATGCTTAGGATTTTGCCGAAAGGACTCGTCTCGGCTGTCTTGGTATCGTCCCGCAGATCTTTCACCGCGGGAATGTAAATCGGTTCCGGCAGCATGGGGGAGACACTGAACCCGCCCCCTGTTGGCAGTGCGACGAAGCGTTCCTCTTTCTCCTCCGTTGGCAGAACGTCCCCTAGCTCTTTGATCGCGTCCTTTACGGCTGTTTGCGTGCTCGAATTCGTTATCTTTTCTTCCAACTCTGGAAACACCGCTAGCACCTTTTCGCGAAATGCGGCACCAGGCTTCTGCTTTGTTGTCAGCGTGTCGATGGAGTCTTGCTGGAATCGTCCTGCCTTGGGAACCATTCCGTAGTACCCGAGTTGGGCCCTTCCATCGATGCCCCAGCGACGGACGAGCACGAGCTTGCCATCCTTGACGAGTGGTTCGATCTTGGCGCGGTGCTCGTCGGCCAACCTCGTTAGATCAGTGGATTGGATCTTATCGAAACCGACGGCGATTGTGATGTCTTCACTCGGATCAAAGAAGTTGGATTCGCCCAACGCCGTTCCGCGAAGGAATAAGGAAAGTGCCTGGAGGAAACTCGATTTGCCGGCGTTGTTCTCACCGGTCAGGCACACGAACGTGGAAAGCGGAATTTCCACGTCGCGTAAAGCGCGGTAGTTTTTGATCCTCAGGGATTCGATTTTCATAAGTGCGGATTTCTGTGCTATGCTCCAATTTGTTTAGTTCAGCCGCCAACGAATGGTGAACAGAGTCTTGCGGCTCAGGTGCTGTGAAAGTTTTTTCTCCACCTCATCAATGAGCGCGTCCTTTCGCGCCTCGATGTCGCGGGCGGCGTCCTCGTATTTCTTCCACGCTTCATCGCGCTCGCTTTCCAAGCCGCGCTTCTCTCGTTCGAGGTTGAGTTTGAGCGGAAGGTTTGCCGCCAGTCGGGCATCCCGCTTGATCGTCTTGATCGCGTCTTCCAGTTCCCGCAGCCGCGCTTTCAGCGTGGCTCGGCGGTCTTCTCCCCAGCGGTCGAGCTTGTCTAACTCCGCTTCGAAGAACTCGCCATTCCGCGTGTCCAAACGAGACACGATCGCGTTTTTCTCCATCGCAATGGACTCATTCATCGCTGCGGCGAGCGGTTCGGAAAGCGAAGGGCACACGAGCTCTTCCTCGGCCGGGAGAGAAAACATGCGGTGGCATTGCTCGCTGCTCAGCGCGTGGCCGGCGTCGGTCCGGCCCGCAAGGAGGATGTGATCTTCCGATTCAAACGCCGACAGGGTGAGCAACTCGCACATCAGCCAACCCTCGCGGCCCACCAACTCCTCGAGGATGGAAATGCGTTTCCCCATGCCAGTGTACCGGAACGTGAGCGACCTCACGCCCAGCTCGATATCGCGGCAACGGGCGATGACCCTTTGCGCCAGCGGATGGCCGATCCGGTAGATATTGGCGTCCTCGACATGCTTCCCGGCGCGGTAGGGGCCGGCGTGGATAGGTTCCTCCGGGAAGGGATTTTCCCGCAGGGTGAAGGCGTGCTGGCCATCGGTGAACTCCGCGTAGGGTGCGAGGAAGTAGCGCGTGAGCTGCCACAGCCACCCTTCATACCGGTCGAGCACTTCGTTGCTCTGCCGGAGATTCACCCGCAGCTTTTCCTGCACCTCCTCGTCGAAGTTTTCGAGGAGCTTTTGCCGCGTCTGCTGCATGCGGTCGTCAATCTGCGCCTCCATGTCCTTTTGCAGCGCATCGAACTCAAACTCGATCTGCTCCTCGGTGCGGCACCGTTGATAGATGTCCACGATCCGTTTTTCGAAATCCACGCCGGATTCGATTGCACCGAGCACTTCGTCGCTGGCGCCGAAGACGCCGCTGAACAATTTGAACTTCTCGTCGAGGAGCTGATAAACGCGGAGATCGGCGGCGTTCTTTTTGTTGAGGAAATTGACCACGACGACGTCGTGCTTTTGCCCGTAGCGATGGCAGCGGCCGATGCGCTGCTCGATGCGCTGCGGATTCCAGGGGAGATCGTAATTCACCACGAGCGCGCAGAATTGGAGATTGATCCCCTCGGCCGCCGCCTCCGTGGCGATCATGATCACGGCCTCGTCGCGAAAGTAGTCCACCAGAGTGGCGCGCTTGTCGGCGGTGGGTGAGCCGCTGACGCGATCCGTGCCGGCATGGCGCTCCAGCCAGCGCTGGTAGATCCGCTTCGATTGAACGTCGTTGTTCGTGCCGTTGAAAAGGACGGTGCGGCCAGCAAACTCGGTGTCTTCCAAGATCTCGCGCAGGTATTCCTGCGTGCGCCGGCTTTCGGTGAAGATGATCGCCTTCTCGGCGCTACCGCGCTGTCGCGCCTCGTCGAACCCGCGCTTCAGTGCCGTGAGCAGGACCTCGCCCTTGGAGTTTCTGACAATGGACTTTGCCAGTTCGCTGAACTCGCGGAGCGTGGCCACTTCCTCGCGCATCTCCGCGATCTGGTCGGGTGTGTAGCTCGGTTTGGAGGCGCCCTCTTCATCGTCGCCCTCCGCATCTTCTTCATCGTCCTCCCACTCGTCCTCGATCTCATCGAGCGTCTCGAAATCCGTGAGTACTTCCGTGGACGCCGTTTCGTTTACCGCCGAGGCCTCAGCCGCGGCTTCCTGCAAGCGGGTGGAAAGGCCCTGGAGCGTGCCGGAGATCGCGTAGGTGGAGGACGCAAGCAGCTTCCGCAGGATGAGCGTCATCAGCTTTCGCTGGCGCGAGGGCAGCGCATATAGGCTGGGACGCTGAAGGTATTCGGACACCAGATCGTAAAGCCGCTGCTCATCGTCACTCGGGTAGAACTCCTGCGTGATGGGAATCCGGTTCGTGTATTTGACGTATTCCAGCACCTGCCGGCGGAGCGTGCGCTGGCACACCGGACGAAGACGCTCTTTCAGGGCAGCAAACTGCGCCTCCCCGGTAATCCGGGCGAACTGCGCTTTGTAGCTCGCCAGGTCGCCGAAAGCGAACTCATCCACGATGCTGACGAGGCCATACAGCTCAAGGAGGGAGTTTTGCAGGGGTGTGGCGGTGAGCAGGATCTTCGGTGCCCGGGAAACTGCCTGCTTGATGGCGTTGGCGATCTTGTTGCTCGGTTTGTAGACGTTTCGCAGCCGGTGCGCTTCATCAATGATGACGAGATCCCAATCGACCTGGGCAACATACGGCTCTTTCGTCCGGGCAAACTGGTAGGAGCAGATGACGATGCTTGGCTGAACGAAGGGATTCAGGTTTCGCTTCTTGATCTCCTCGTTAAAGGATCTCGCCTCGAGGATCGTGGACGGCAGGAAGAACTTCTCCGCCAGCTCTTGGCTCCATTGTTTCCGCAGGTTGGCCGGGACGATGATGAGGAGTTTCCGGCGCCGCTGCGCCCACCGCTGTGAGAGGAGAATCCCGGCTTCGATGGTCTTACCGAGGCCCACTTCATCGGCGAGGATCGCGCCTTTGGACAAGGGGGAGCGAAAGGCGAAAAGGGCGGCGTCAATCTGATGCGGGTTCAGATCAACCTGGGCATCGGCGAGCGATGCCGCGAGTTTCCCAACGCTGTCGGAGGGACATCGTTTGGTCAGCTCGTGCGCAAAATATTTCGCGTGATACGGGGTGGACATCGAAGCTGCGCAACGGGGACCGCAGCGCCGGAGGTAAGTGCTCGATTGCCGTATCAGAACACCGTGTTAGCTCAAGGTCAAAACCGGGAGGTTCGCGTCGGATTGGCACTGTGCACTGGTCGAGGGACAAAGCATTCGGTAGGTATCGCGGATGCGGATCTTGAAACGACTCGCCGACGGCACGGATCTGGCGCCGGAAATGCTGCCAATTTTTGAGAACGCGGGGATAACCTTATATATGGCTCAGCTGTTCGAGGGCTATCTGGGGAACGCTATCGTCGCGCTCGAGTGCTTGGGCTGGGTGCAAGTTCCAGAAAGCGCCCGGCGGAACAGTCTAGGAGTTTACGACGATTGTATTGGGCATGCCCTAAAAGTGATCGAGACTCACGGAACGATCGACCGGGATATCGCGAAGATACTGAAGAAAGCCAACCACTACCGAAATCGCATTTCTCACGCGTTCCTAAGGGAAATGATTTCTGATCTCGGAAATGATGCGGGGCGCGAAAGCGTGAACGCAGAGCTGGAAAAGATGTATAGAGTGTTGTCGCAGGCAGTGACGATAGCGTCCGCTTTGTCTTCTCAACTATTGGCTCAGTTGGGAACCTCTAAAGAAGAACAGGAGCGGCTATTGAAGGAGCACCAACAATCTCTTAGAGGCGACCCGTTCGATGAGGACATAGAAGGCTAAGTGCAAAGCGTGCCGACGGCCGTGCTAAGATGAAGGGCATTCAGACCTCGCGCAGGAAAACATCGCTGGTGAGCGGGGCGAGAGGTATGGGGGCGTCGGTGTTGGTGGTGAGGGAGAGCTTTGTGCCTTTGACGCTGAAGGAGCCGATTTGCTGGGCGGTGAAGCCGTAATGATCGCCCATGGCGGGCGTGCCGAGGATGAGGCCTTTGATCGTGACGCTGGCGATCCGGGAGAGGATGGCGTCGGCGGGTGGTTGCGCGATCACAGCGTCGTCGGCGTTGCCGAAGCCGTTGGCGCTCGTGTCCTGGATTCCGGCGGACACGCTGCTGGCCCGCCAGTCGCTGCCGACGGTGATCGCGCCGATGGAGGCGTTGCTGTTGGTCGGAGCGGGTGTGGATGAGACGGAGCTGTCGAAACCCGCGAGAATCTGCGCGTGCTCGACGCGTCCGCCGATGCTGAGCTTGCCGATGGCGAGGTCGAGCGTGGCGGAGGGAGGGGCCTGGCCGACGACCGTGATGAGCACGCGGGGGACGCCGTTGGGGGTGACGTTGCCAATGAGGCTGCCTTTCACCGCGATGGTGCCGAGATCCTTCACGGCGATGATCGCGCCGTTGCGGGTGAGGTTGCCGTTGGTGCTGGTATCGGTGCCGGCGATGATGGATCCGCCGATCGAGAGCCGCCCGATGCTCAAGCCGTAGATGGCGCCGGACAAATCGGAACTCATGTCTGTGCCATCGATGCTGCCGCCGATGGAGCCCTCGGAGGACATCGAGATCCTCAACAAAACCGGCGCGGGAAGCCGTGGCGCTGGCGCGGTCTGGCCAGTTGCAGACGGGTCCGACCGCCCTGGCCGTGCTCTTTGCCGAGCCGCATCTTGCCCGCCTGGGGTTCTGCTGAGGGGGAACAGACGGCGAGGTCAGGACGCAACATTGGAAGGTCGCGCTACGAGGTTTGCCGCTTCACCGTTTGTTCTTTCGTGCAGCGCCCGGACGGCGCTGCTCCCAGTCACGTGTTTGGCGCTTTGCGCTTTGGTGATACGGGTTGGAACCGGAGGGTAGCGAAGATGGCCTCTCTTTCTTTCGACTACAGTAAGAGGCAAAATGCGTTCTCAGTTTGGGCGCGTTGCTCGGACAGTGTGGGAAGGCTATCTTACGGCACTTGGGCACGGAAGATGGCTTGGCCGGATTTTCCCATGGTGGCGCGGTAGGTGACCTGGCCGAGGTCGTTTTGCGAGCGGCCTTGTCCGGCGGAACGCGGGGAGGCTTTGAGGGCGTCGATCTTGTTAATGACCCCGATTTCTCCGGCGCCGAAATCGAAGGAGTCGCCGGTGCGGCGGAGCAGGACGATGTTGCCGGCGGAATCGCGCGACCAGAGTCCGAGGTTGTTGGTCGAGCGGACGCCGCCCACGCCGTTTTGCAGCTGGGCGGTGAAGGAGAACGCGCGGGCGGAGAGGATGTCGGGGTTCACGGCGAGCGACAGGAATTTCCCGAAGCCGCCAGGCGTGCCCGGGGCCGCGTAACTTTCGCGGGCGAGGAGCTCGAGGGATCCGCTGATCTCGGCCCAAATGCCGGTGTCGTTATCGGCACGGACGCGCGGGACGCCCGAGTTTTTGCGCAGCGTGCCTTGGAAGATGGTGATGAAGCCCGTTGCGGCGATCGGCTGGCCAAAGCCCAGAAAGTTCGAGTTGTCCGCATCGGGGGCCGTGCCGCTTTCCTGCGCGACGTCGAATGGCGTGCTCACGAGGGTGCGATGGAAAACGACGGTGTCGTTCGCCGTGGTGATCGAGCTGCTGGGCTCGAGCTGGCCGAGAAAAGCGGTGCCGCTGCTGGCGGCGGCGGGGATCCCGATTTTCTGCAGGATGCCGCCGGGCGAGGCGGTCACCGCGGTGGTGGTCACGACCTGCGGTTCGAGCGTGGTGGTGCCGACTGGGTTGCGCAGGATGGCCTGCAGGCCGTCGGTGAAAATGGCCAGGATGAGCAGATCGCCGTTCGCGCGGTGGCTGCGGCGCTGATCCTCGGAGCCGGGCACGAGTCCAAGCGCCTGGAAGCTCTTCACCACGCGGGGGCTTCCGGCGACCATCACGGACATGCCTTCCCGGATGATGAGGCGCGTGGTGCCGCCGGATTCGCGCCAGAGCCCGAGATCCGAGGCGGCCGTGACTTTATTTCCCGTCGAGCCGGAGCCGGGGCGGAGCTTCGCGATGAAGGCGGGTCCGCCGGTGCCGGGCAGGGCAAAGGTGAGGAAGGACTGGTAGGTGGCGTCGTTCGCGTCGGGCGCGGGGAAGCCTTTGCGCGCGATCAGCTGGAGCGAGCCGTTCGCGTCGGACCAGATGCCTTCATTATTGGCGGATGTGAAACCGCTGAGGCCGCCGAGCTTGGCCATGACCGCGTAGTGCGACCCGCCGAAGACGGCGTCGGTGAACGAGGCGAAGTTTGCCGTGGTGCCGGGCGCGGGATCGCCGGCGCGCAGGAGAACGCCGGGCGCTGCGCCGCCGATCACGACGGAGGTGCGCACATTATCTTTCACGATGGTGGCCTGGAACCCGAGGCGCGTTCCATCGAGGGCGGGCAGGCCGAAATCGGCAAAGACGGTTCCGGCCGGTTCGCCCGGCACCGCGCTGCCCTGGCGGTAGAGCAGGATATTCGTATCGACCGCAGCGGCGGCGAGGCCGAGATACGGGGTAAAGCCCGTTCCAATTTGCCCGAGCAAGCTGGCTGCGCCGGTTTTGAGATCGATCGTGTAGAGCCGGGAGACTCCGCCGGTCGTGATCGTCGCATAGGCGGTGCCGGTCGCGGAGATATCGAAGCCGATGGATTCATTGAGGTTCGTGCCGAGACCGAGTGAGCCCACGGTGGTGACGACGCCACCA
>CBHXZU010000111.1:0-11669 GCA_966125105.1 uncultured Prosthecobacter sp. | reverse complement strand
CTTCGCTCCCGTGCGTCTCCGCGTAACGCACGAGATCCATCCAGTGACGCGCCCAACGTTCGCCAAACTGCGGAGAACCGAGCAATCGATCCACAAAGCGCTCCACGGTCCTTTGACCACGCCCCCTCTCCCGCGTTTCCGCCTCGTGTTCGCGGACGAATGCCCCCAGTTCCTCCACCTTCGGCGGAAGCCCCGCGACAATGTAGCTCAGCCGACGGCACAACGCGCGGGCGTCCGCATCCGCTTCGGGCGCGAGTCCCGCCGCCTCCATTTTCGCGAGGAGAAATCGATCAATCGGATCGCTAGACCACGCCACACGTTTAACCGCCGGCACCTTCGGTTTCTGGATCGGCTGAAGACTCCACCACCGTTTCCGATCCGCGAGCAAACTATCCCACGCGACTTTCTCTCCCGCTTTCGCAGGTTCATCCCGCGGGTCCGGCGCGCCCATTGCGATCCAGCGCTCAAAGTCGGCAATCACCTCCTTGCTCAGCTTCGGCCGCTTGCTCGGCATCTCGAGATCCGGCTCTTCGTGCCGAATCGTCCGCATCAGCAAACTCTTCGCCGGATCGCCCGCAACGATCGCCGCCCCAGTATCACCGCCCTTCTGCCAGCCCGCCCGGTAATCCAGCCGCAGTCCGCCCTTCTGCTTTTCCGCGCCGTGGCATTCGTGGCATTCGCTCGCGAGCACCGGCCGGATTCTCTTTTCGAAGAACTCCGCCTGCTCCGTCGGCAGTGCCGCCACTGCAGCAGCTTGCGCAGCGATCACTGACCAGAGTGCCCGGGCGAAACGAACCATCTCCTGACTATCCGCCCAGGGCTGGAGTCTGAGGGCTCATTTCCCGCGGGAAATCAGTCGTAGCGTGGAACGGCCGGATCGATCTCGATCGACCACGCGTCAATGCCGCCCGCCACGTTCTTCACGTCCGTGAACCCCTGGCCGAGCAGCCACGCCGTCGCCCGTGCGGAGCGACCGCCATGATGGCATTGCATCAAAAGAGGCTCCGATTTGTCCGTGAGCTTTTCGAGCGCGAGCTGCGGCCATTGCGACAGCGGGATTAGTTCCGCGCCCGCAATCCGGCAATGCTCAAACTCCCCCGCCTCACGCACATCGATCAAGCGCGGCGGCTTCGCGCTCGCCAGCGCCTCTTTCAATTCCTGAACGGTAATTTCAGGGACTCGCATCATTCCACCGAGACCGGCGTCCCGACACTCACGTTATTGAAGAAAGTCGCTGCCATGAAGCCCGGCATCCGGATGCATCCGTGCGACGCGGGATATCCCGGCAGGAAGCCCTCGTGCATGCCCACGCCCCCGTGAATGCGCATGAAATAAGGCATCCTCGCGCCGTCGTACTTCGCCCCCTTCGGCATCTTGTCCACGCGACGGTCGATGTCCTTCTTGATGACTTGGCCGGTCGCCGCATCCACGTAATCCCCGTAGATGGAAGAAACGTGATCCTTGTTCTTCTGCACGATCGCGTAGCGCCCCGTCGGCGTGTCGAAACCTTCACGGCCCGTGGAAATCATCGACACCCCCACGAGCTGGTCGCCCTTGTAAAAGAACGCCTTCTGTTCTCCGAGGCTGATGCGAATCCGCGGCGCGCCCGCCACTTGGTCGCCGTCCCAGTAAGAGACGTTGTCGAAGTTCATCCGCCGGTTCGTCGCCGGGCCGGTGGTTTCATTGGGCCTCGGACTCACGCGCCGCCCACCCAGGTAAATGGTGTCCATATCGAGACGTGGGTCGCTGGCGCATCCGACGAGGAACTGCATTAGAGCGAAAGCGATGACGTAGACGGTTTTCATCAAAATTGAACGCGCGGGAGTAAATGCACGCAGAGCGCAGCGTCAAGGCTTGCTCACGCGACTTCTCCGCCCTCGACAGTTCGCGCTCCGGGGACTTCGCGGACCTGTGCGCGATGCTTTTAGCACAAGGCAATTCGCCGCGTCGGGTTGTTCGTGATGTGAAAATCCCGTTTCTCCTCTGCGCTTCCGCCCTTCTCTCGCACGCCGCCGATCTTCGCGTCGGCCTCGTCGGTTGCGACACCTCTCACGCGCCCGCCTTCACGCAAATCCTGAACAACGAGAGCGCGAAGAACCACGTCGCTGGTGCCAAAGTCGTTGCCGCGGTGAAGCAATCGAGTCCCGACATCGAGTCGTCCTACTCGCGCGTCGAAGGCTACGCGAAGGAGCTCACCGAGAAGTGGGGCGTAAAACTCTACGACTCCATCGAGGCGATGTGCGCCGATGTTGACGCCGTGATCCTGGTCAGCGTCGACGGCCGCACCCATCTCCCGCAAGTCCGCCCCGTGCTCGCCGCAAAAAAGCCCGTTTTCATCGATAAACCGATCGCCGCGAACCTGCGCGACGCCCTCGAAATCGCCAAGCTGGCGAAAGCCTCCGGCGTCCCCGTGTGGACCGGCAGCTCGTATCGCTGGTATCCCACGATGGTCGAACTCAAGGCCACCGACGTCGGCGAAGTGCGCGGCGCGATTTCCTACGGCCCCGCATCGCTGGAGAAAACGCATACCGATCTCACGTGGTATGGCGTCCACCCGACCGAAGGCCTTTATACGATCATGGGCCAGGGCTGCGAAAGCGTCAGCCGCACGAAGACCGATGACACCGATGTCGTAGTCGGAAAATGGAGCAATGGTCGCACCGGCACGCTCATCGGACTCCGCACGAAAGCCACGCCCCAGGAAGTCACGGTCTTCGGCACCAAGGCAGTCGCGAAGCAAAAGCCCACTACCCACGACTACGCCCCGCTCGTCGCCGAGATCATCAAGTTCTTCAAGAGTGGCAAAGCTCCCGTGCCGATGGAAGAAACTCTCGAAATGTTCGCCTTCATGGAAGCCGCGGACGAAAGCGCGAAGGCCAACGGCGCCCCGGTGAACCTCGCCGATACCGTCGCCCGCGTGTCAGGCGAAAAGTCACCCGCCGCGAAGTAGATCAATAAGGGGACCGCGAAGCTGCTGGCCCGCTGAAACATCCTGGAGGGCGGCTGGATCAGTCTGCCGGGCAGCTGGATCTCTCTGAGCCACCGCTGGATCTCTCTGAGGGACGGCTGGATCTCTCTGAGGCACGGCTGAATCTCCCTGAGAGACGGCTGAACTTCTCTGAGAGTCGGCTGAACTTCCCTGAGAGACGGCTGAACCTCTCTGAGAGACGGCTGAACCTCTCTGAGAGACGGCTGAACCTCTCTGAGAGACGGCTGTACCTCCCTGAGAGACGGCTGTACCTCCCTGAGAGACGGCTGTACCTCCCTGAAGCACCGCTGTACTCCCCTGAAGCACCGCTGAACTCTGAAGAACGGCTGAATCTTTCTGAGAAACGTATGCCGTTCCGGCTGACGGTTGGTCGTGCAAGAACCGCGGCAAATCAGCGGGATCGAAAAGCCCGGTCATCCCGAGGGAGTGTAAGCGACTGAGGGACCCCGAGCCACCCGCCAGAAACCCATCGCCGGGAGTCACCCTGGGAGCTCAGCTACTTCCAACAACCGTTCTTTAGCATGGCGCTTCAAGCGACTGAGCCCAAACTACGGAGCTACTCAGTCGGCACCCCCGGCACGTCGACCGACCGCCCATTGTCCCGCGCCCCGAGCCGCAGGATGAATGGCCCTGCCGCCCTCGCCCACTGTTCCGGTCCCGGGTAACTGGCCGCACCCGCCCCAAAACACACGCGCAGCATTTCCGTATCGATGATCCCCGGATTCATCGCCACCGCCGCCATCCCGCGCGGAAGCTCCTGCGCCAGCGCCTGCGTAAGACCTTCGATCGCCCATTTGCTCGCGCAATAAACCGCGACCCCCGGCGAAGTGCTGCGTCCCCACCCCGAGCTGTAATTTACAATCACCCCGCGTCCCGCCTTGATCATCGCCGGCGCGAAACCGCGGATCACATTGATTGTCCCGCCCACATTGACTTGCAGCACCGCGCTGGCCTCGTTCGCCGGCACCTCCCACAGCGGTGCACTGCCCGCGATCACCGCCGCATTATTCACCAAGACTTCTGGCGCGCCATGCGATGCGATCACTTCCCCCGCCCACTTCGCCGTCGCGTTCGAGTCCGCGACGTCCACTACATCGAACCGATGCGGCGCTCCAAATTCCTTGCGCAACGCATCGACCACTGCCGCCGACCGCGCGCATCCCGCCACCGTATGCCCCTCGCGAATCAACCATTCCACGAGGGCGCGTCCGCATCCTTTGCTCACGCCAGTCACCACGACGAACTTCTTTGCGCTCATCGCGTGAAACTGTCGGCATTCGTTTCTTCGGGCGAGACCACACTTTTCTCTCGCATTGCCGCGCGATGGTTGGAATCTGCGCGCCCTTGCCGATGAGCACACCAACGCGTGAATTGTTTGATCGTTACGTCATCCCGACTTACGGACGCTTTGATCTGCAACTCGCGCGCGGCCGTGGCTGCGATGTGTGGGATGAAGCGGGCAAGCACTACCTCGATTTCGGCGCTGGCATCGCCGTGACCAGCGTGGGCCACTGCCATCCGCGCGTCATCCGCGCGATGCAGGAGCAAATCGCGACGCTCGTTCACACCTCGAACCTCTATTACACGCGACCGCAAGGTGAACTCGCCGCGCGCCTCGTTCGCCTCGTCGGCGGCACCGGCAAAGTTTTCTTCTGCAACTCCGGAGCCGAAGCCAACGAAGCGCTCTATAAGCTCGCCCGGAAGTTCGGCAACGAAACCGTTGGCGGCCCGCGCATCGGCATCGTCACGATGCTCGGCAGCTTCCACGGCCGCACCCTCGCGGGCATCGCCGCCACCGGGCAGGACAAAGTGAAGAAAGGCTTCGAGCCCATGGTGGAAGGTTTCCGTCACGTGCCCTTTAACGACGCGGAAGCCCTGCGCGCCGCAGTCCGCGAAGCCGGCACCGTGGCGATCCTGCTCGAGCCCGTGCAGGGCGAAATCGGCGCGGTCCCCGCCAAGCCGGAGTTCCTGCGTCTCGCGCGCCAGTTGTGCGACGAGCACAATCTCCTGCTCATGTTCGACGAGATCCAATGCGGTCTCGGCCGCACCGGCGAATGGTGCGGTTGGCGCTCGCTCGCGCCCGACATTTCGCCCGATGCCATCTCATGGGCCAAGGGCATTGCCGGCGGCTTCCCGCTCGGCGCGATCTGGGTAAGCGAACGCGAAATCACGCTGAAAGACGGCACGAAGAAAAAGCTCTGCGACCTGCTCGGACCGGGCAGCCACGGCACCACCTTTGGCGGCACGCCCCTCGTCTGCGCAGGCGCCAACGAAGTGCTCGCGACGATTGAGGAAGAGGGACTGGTCGCAAACGCCCGCGAGATGGGCGCGTATGGATTGCAAAAGCTCCAGCAGCTCGGCTCTCCGCTCGTCAGCGAGGTCCGCGGCGTTGGCCTCATGATCGGCATCACACTCGTGCCCGACTTCGCCGAGCGCGCCAAGCTCCCTGCGGACAAAGCGCCGAGTCTCTGGCTCGTCGAGCGCCTGCACGAGGCCGGCCTGCTCGTCATCCCCAGCGGCACGCGCGCCCTCCGGTGGTTGCCGCCATTGAACGTCCAACGCGCGAATCTTGACCAAGCAACGGAAATCCTCCGGAGCGTGTTGGCGAAAATCGAATGAGAACAATGACGATTTGCCGCAACCCATACCACAGCTAACGTGAATTCTTACCGGCAACGTAGTAATCCCATGAAAAAGATCCTGGTTTTGGTGGTGCTGCTCGTCGCAGCGTGCTTCGGCCTCAAAAAGTGGAGTCCGAAGACCTTCGACAAGATCGCGTTTTGGAAGTCCGCCCCCGCCGAGACTGCCGCGCCGCTTCCGCCGGCCGAACCCGCGCCGCAACTTCCGCGGCAGCCGCAACCAGAACCCGCCAAGCCCGCGCCCGCTGCCGTCGCCGCAACCGGCGAAGCCACGCCAGCTCCCGCCACCGCACAGCCTGCAGCCCCTCCCGCACCGAGTGCTGCGCCAGTGGATAAGACCGCGCAAGTCGTCGCCTTTTGCTACCACCGCGTCGAAGCGACCGGCGGCGGCGATCTCGCCATCACCCCACAGCTCTTTGAAGAGCACATGCAAAAGCTGAAGGACAACGGCATCACCGTCATCTCCATGCAGGACTTCCTCGCCTGGCGTCGTAATGAGAAGTCCATCCCCGCAAAGAGCGCGCTCATCACCATCGATGACGGCTACTCCTCCGGCTACGAAGTTGCCCGTCCCATCCTGAAGAAGTTCGGCTATCCGTGGACCGCGTTCATCTACACCAAATACGTGAGCAGCGGCGGCAAGAGCCTCACTTGGGAGCAACTCGCGGAACTCCGCGACGAAGGCGTCGAAATCGGCAGCCACACCATCTCGCACATCAATCTCCGCAATACTGGCGGCAAAAACCCCGCCGCTTACGAAGCCTGGCTGAAGAGCGAGATCATCGATTCAAAGAAGATTCTCGAGGAAAAGCTCGGCATTAAATGCGCCGTCTTCGCCTATCCCGAAGGTCGCTATTCGCCGCGGGTCCTGGAAGTTGTAAAAGAAGCCGGCTATGAGGCCGCCTTCACCACCTTCGGCCAGCGCATCACCCATAGCGCCGCGCACGACAAGATCGGCCGCTACGCATGGTACACCAAGCGCCCGAAAGATCTCGATGGCGGTTTTGCCTTCAGCGGCCCCGTCTCCGCCAGCGCCGAAGCCGAAGTCGCGCCCGCCGGATCCACGATGCTCACCATGCCGATGGAAGGTGACACCGTCACCGAGCCGCGCCCGCTGTTGAAGGTAAACCTCGCCACGCTCGGCGAAGTCGAGCCCAGCTCCGTGGCCCTGCGCCTCAGCGGCGTCGGCCCCATCCCCGCGAAATACGACGCCGCCTCCAAGAACCTCGAAGGCCGCCCGCCCGAAGCGCTCAAACCCGGCGACTACACCGCCACCGTCAGCGTCAAAGTCGCCGGCAAAAAAGTCGAGACCCATTGGAAGTTCGCCGTCGCCGCCAAGAGCGCAGGCAACAACTAAGCGCAGGTCGGCGCCAACCAAGCGCGCGGAATAGGTCCCATGGGTCTCCTAGGTCCCATGAGACCTATTTCCCATTCTCGCGCTCTTCCTACGTCACCCGCGGCCGAGGCCGTTTCTCCGGCGGTTCCGGCAACGCATGCCAATCCTCCGCCCGAACTCCCAAAGTCGCCTCAAAGGTCTCGCGCTGATGTTCCGAAACCCAGATCGAGCCCTCCGTGAGATCGAAGACAAAACTCATCTCCTCCTCGAACTCACTCTGCTCCGGCTCATCTTCGTCGTATTCCTCCAGCCCGCCCTCGTCATCGTCGTCGAAGTCTTCGTCCTCCTCTTCTTCCACCCCTTTCTTCTTTGGCGCAACCGGCTTGTTCTCCGGTGAGAAGTCCGCCGGATTAATTTCCTCTCCCTGCTGTTGCAGCAACCGCAGCCGATGCTCGCGCTCGAGCCGCTCATAAAGCTCGCGGCGTGTCTTGCGAAACTCCTCATATTCCTCCCGCTCCTGCTCCGCATCGTAATCCCGATCGAGCCAATCGCGCTCCTGCTCCTCCCGCTGCGCGCGAATCTCCTCCATGTCCTTGCTCAAGTCCCCATGCGGTTCCGCGCTCACCAGCATCTGCCAGGGGAACCGGCAGGTCGCCATCAACTCCCGCGCCGTCTGCACGATCTCCTCCATGCGCAGGATGTCCTTGAAACGCTGAAACGTCACATGCCGATACCCCGCCCAGCGATCCGCGTACGAAACCACATCGCCCCACCCTTCGCCGAGCAGCGCATCCAGCCGCTGCTGCAATTCGCGCGCAAACCACCGCGCCTCTGCCGCGCGATGATGCTGATCATCTCCGTAAAAAGCCTCGCGGGGATCGGGCTCCGTCATCTTCCGCGCCTCCGCGACATCCGCGTGATCCGGTTTGTAGGAAAAGATTCGCAACGGCGCGAGCTTGCGCGGCTCGTCTGCAACAAAATCCAGATTCCACGGCAGAAAGCCTGCATTCAAAGCCGAGAGCTCCGTGCGCAGGATCGCGCAACGCTCCACGTTTACCTCACGCAGCGCCGGCGCTTCCGAAAGCGGACTCAAATCGAGCGGACGCTCCCGCACCATGGTCAGCTCTCGCAACCGCGCCATGCGAGCGAGCGGCGCGAGATCCATGAACCAACCTCCCTCGAGCCGCAGCCACGTCAGCTTCTCCAGTTTCTCGAGCGGCCGCAGATCTTGGAACGGACCGACAATATCCAGCCCAAGCAACTCCGGCATCCGCTCGATACCCTCGAGGCTGGCGATCGAATTGACGCGCAGGTGCTTCACCTTCGGCATCTCCGGCAGGTCAAAGAAGTTCCGCACCGGCGTGTTGCAGTGAAAGTCCGGCTCGAACGTTGCCGTCTTCACCGAACGCAGCGGGCCCACGTCTCGAAGCGCGAGAAGATTCGCCCGCACCGAAAGTGTCTCCAATTCCGGCAATTCCCCAATTGCGCGCAGGTCCGGCCACGGCATGCGCAAACCCGCGCCGAGCGTCTGCAGCTTCAGTCCCTCCAGACCCGCCAGCGACTGGATCACGTGACCACCGCCATTGTGCGGCTCGTGGAAATTGAGCCGGCGAAGCGCAGGCAACTCGCGCAACGGCGTGAAGTCATTCACTTCCAGCGTAACGCCCACTTCTTCGAATGATGGGAAGAACTTCAAAGGCGCGAGGCTGCGAATCGGCCGGTCGTCATGCCACGACGCGCTGAAGTTCTTCAGCAAGTGCCCGATCTCGATCGTCTGCTCGAGCGCCTTCTTCCGAATCGTCGGCCGATACGCCGGATTTCCCGCGCGCTCCTTGCGCTTGCGCGCCTGTGCCTCCCAGTCGGTCCCATACTGTTTGTGCTGAGCCTTCCACATGCTTTCACCCAACTCGAGCAACACCTCGACGGCGCAAAGTTCATCGACGGTGCGAGCGGGGTCCGCGACCCATTTGGGAAACTCATCAGCAGGGTTCATTTGCGCCTAATTGCAGCAAAGCCGCGGGGGAATCGAGCGGGAAGCACCGGCAATCGCGGTATTTCGTCGCAGGTCCAACTGTCCGCGGCGGGCGATTCAGTACGTGGACGTAATAAACACTTGAATGGAACGATCGCAGGTTCCGTCGAATTGAAAGAACGACATCAGATGAAAACCTTACTCTTCGCATTCCTCGCCCTGATCGGTGTGACGATGATTACGCCTGAAGCCCAGGCCCGCGACCGACATTACGACCGGCATCATCATCATCACTACCATCACGGGCACAGCTACGTCCGCGTTTACCCGCGGTACTACACGAGCTACCCGCGCTACTACAGCCCGTATCGCTCCTACTACTACTCGAGCTATCCCGGCTACTACTACCCGCGCAGCTATTACTATCATCGCCGCCCCGGCGTGGTGCTAAGCTTCGGTTTCTAAGCGCGCAGACGTAATCAATTCCAACCAAGCGCCTCGGACCTTCTTCAAGGTTCGGGGCGCTTGAAGTTTGGGGCCAAGAAGAGGTCCTTTCTCCGCCGCGCTCTGGCCAAGACGCTAGCCCCGTTCAGGATCGTTGAGCGCCGCAGGACCGAGACCATACCGGGGCGATGATGGTCAGCCCGCCGGGTTAACGGGTTCATTCAGGCCCGAATAATCGGCGTTGAGAGCCGAAGAAATGGGACGATAGATGGATTATCTCCCAGCCAGTCTTTTTGCGCATGTCTCGTCTCTCCGCCATTACCTCGGTTGCCGGCGTCGCGGTCGCCGCGAATCTTTCCGCCGCGCTCCCGGAACGGATTTCGTTCAATCAGCACATCCGGCCAATCCTCTCGGACAAATGCTTCTACTGCCACGGTTTCGACGCGAAGCACCGCAAAGCCGACCTGCGCCTCGACACCGCGGAAGGCGCATTTGCCGACAATGATGGCGTCACTGCGATCGTCCCTGGCAATCTGACCAAGAGCGAGCTTTGGACGCGCATCAATTCGTCCGACGAAGACGAGCAGATGCCGCCGCCGGACAGTCACAAGACACTGTCGGCGGCAGAGAAGGAGTTGCTCAAAGCGTGGATCGAGCAGGGCGCGACGTATCAGAAGCATTGGTCCTTCGAACCGCCGGTTAAGGTCGACCCACCGGCGGCAACACCGCAGGCGCGCAACGCCATCGATCAATTCATTGCCGACCGTTTGCGCCGCGAAGGTCTCGCGCTATCGCCTGAAGCCGACAAACCCACACTCATCCGTCGCGTCTCATTCGCGCTGACTGGCTTGCCGCCGTCGATCACAGAACTCGACACGTTCCTCTCAGACAAATCCGCTGACGCTTACGAAAAAATGGTCGAGCGATACCTGGCGTCACCGCGCTTCGGTGAGGAAATGGCGCGGCACTGGTTGGATATCGCGCGTTACGCGGACACCCACGGGCTTCACCTCGATAACGAGCGGCAGATGTGGCTTTACCGCGACTGGGTGGTGAAGGCGTTCAACGACAACAAGCCGTTTGATCGGTTCACGGTCGAGCAACTCGCTGGCGATCTGTTGCCGAATGCGACGCCGGAACAACTCGTCGCAACCGGCTTCAATCGCTGCAACGTTACCACGAGCGAAGGCGGTTCGATCGATGCAGAGTACGTCTTTCGTTACGCCGTCGATCGAGCCGCGACCACCGCTCAAGCGTGGCTTGGACTCACGGCCGGTTGCGCGGTCTGCCACGACCACAAGTTCGATCCCCTCTCGCAGAAGGAGTTCTATTCGCTCTACGCGTTCTTCCACAGCGCGGCCGACCCGGCGATGGACGGCAATGCACTGCTCACGAAGCCCGTGCTGAAACTTCCCTCGGCGGAGCAAAAGGCGAAGCTCGCGGAGTTGGATGCGCAACTCGCGGAGAAGCAGAAGGAACTCGACGCAAAAACCGCTATGCTCGGCTACGTCGATCCGGCCACGATGGAGCCGCGCCCCGCCGTGCAGGAATCCGAGAACGTTTGGCTCGATGATGATTTCCCCACGGGAGCCAATGTGCAAAGCGCCGGAGACAAGCTGGAATGGGCGACAGCGGAGAAGGGTCCCGTTTTTAAAGGGCGCCGATCGGTGAAGCTTTCCGGAAAGGAGATGAGCCAGCACTACTACGAGTCCGGCGCGACTCCGATCGACATCCCCTCCGAAGCCGAAGTGTTCCTGAACGTATGGATCGACCCGAAGGAGTCACCGAAGACGCTGATGATCCAGTTCCACCAAGGGACTTGGAAACACCGCGCCGTGTGGGGCGACTACAACGCGATCGCGTTCGGAAAAGAGAACACGACTGAGCGCGTCTACATGGGCGGACTCCCTGAACCGGGCAAATGGGCGAGGCTCGCGTTCACCGCGGAGAAGGTTGGATTAAAAACCGGCGACAAGATTGCCGGTTTTGCGCTCACGCAATTTGGCGGCACGGTTTATTGGGATGAGGTGGGAATCAAAGGACGGATTGATCCCGCCAACGATCCGCAGCGCTCTTTCATGGCTTGGTGGAAGGCGCGCACCGCGAAGGACACGCCTGGCGTTCCGACCGACCTCGCAAAGGTCCTGAAGGATGGACCCGCGAAGGGACAGAAGTCGCAGAACGCAGAACGCCTGCGGAACTACTACCTGCAAAATGTCTGCAAGGAGACCATGACCTCGCTCGGTTCCATCGTCTCTCAAGTAGCCAAACTCCGCGAGAACCGGGAAG
>CBHXZU010000110.1:0-11675 GCA_966125105.1 uncultured Prosthecobacter sp. | reverse complement strand
CGTGAACTGGTGAAGGCGAAGGCGCTCACGAAGCTGTTCGCGTAAAGCAGGGCAGAGTTCCCGATCGGGAACGGTAGATATTGCAGCTCGCATTCTGGGGTTCGGCACATTGCGATCTTTGCCTGCGGCTGGCTGGCTGGCGCAGCGCCGGCCGACTTGATGCGCGATTCCAGTCTATTCAGCGCGCGATTTCGAAGCGTGATGCATCCGATAATTATGGTTTTTGCGTATTGAAGGCGTGAACGTCCGCGACGTCAGTGATTCCACCCCATCGATACACGCCCGCATCAGCGAGTTGCTGACGCAATCTCGACACCACCAGACTGAACTTGCCCGCATCACGGAGGAGTTGGACCGTTTGCAATGTCAGATCCGGGACATCGGCTGCCCGAAGAATACCGACGTGACCACTGAAGAGCGCAAGGAACTTCGTGCCTGAGTAGTGCCGACGGAAAGGCTCCCGCGCCCCGACCGCAATCGCGGATCAAAGCGCTTTCTCACCGAGTGCCTGTCATGTGAATGCGCCCGTGTGCGCGACTTCGCATTGTCACCCTGTCACCCCGTCATGGCATCGTGTTCCCGCCACCTTGCATCGCTTCCCGCGTCCCTTGCATTGTGTTCCGAGGCACCTTGCATCGACTCTCGAGCAATCTGAACATTGTTCCGGGAGGTCCGAACTGCGTTCCGCGAGACCTGGAAACGTTCTCCGGAGGCCTTGCATCGCGTTCTTCGAGTCGGGAATGATTTCCCGGAGGCTTGCACCGTGTTCCGTGGACCCGGCAACGCGTTCCTGGGCCCGGAAACGCGTGGTAGACTGCCTTGCATCGCGTTTCGGCAGCCCTTGCATCGCGTTCGCGATGCTAAAACATCGTCTCGCGACCCTTGCAACGCGTTGCGTGTCGCCCTGACATCGTTCCGCGTCGATCAAACATCGTGCTGGTTCGCTGAGACTTGCATCCGCGGCGGTCAAACATGCTGCTGGGAGCGCAAGACTCCGTCTCGCGTCGCTCTAACGTCGTTTCGGGACGCTCCGACACCGACGCCGGGACCTTGAATGTGCTCAAAGAGTCGCCCGATCTCTGTCCTTTTGACGCCGCGGCGGTCGTGATCGGAAGGGTTCTCTCCGACTAGTCCTTGGTAATTTCGAACCAGCTCTTCACTCGGAAATCGGTGATCTTGGCTGTCTCGGCGAGGGCGCGGTCATAATGGATGTGAGTCGAACCGCCCATGATGATCGATTTTCCGAAAATGGAGCCCCACATCTGTCCGCCGGAGCCCGTGGCTTTGAACTCAACCGGGTGATCGGGCGTGTAGATTGCGGCCACAATGATACCGTTGCCGGCGATGGTAACGGCCGGCTGTTGCCCGGTGCCGGTATACTTCACTCCGTGGACCTGCAGGCGTCCCGGTTGTGAATTCGCGTTCCAGTTGCCGTTGCCGCCAATGTAGATGCTGCCCTCGACGTAGATGTTTACCCAGACTCCCGGTTGAACCTGGATTCCGCCGGTGCCCGCGGTCTTCATGTCACCCGTCACCCACACGTCCACATAGCTGTCGCGACCAGCCGCTTTTTCGATGGGATCAGCCGCGAAAATTATATCACCGCCAGTGATATTCAGGGTTCCGTTTCCCTGGAGCCTATACCGTTTTGGATTGGTTGAACTTCCAGCGACGACCGTGGTTCCGCCTCCCATGGCGATGGTCTGGTAAGTGTCAATCGCCGGCTGCAGGGGCCAATCGGTCACCAGAACCGAGGCCACCTTGAGATAGTAATCGTTGTCGATTTCACCATGGACATTGGCGGCATCAATGACCGTGCCCTTATTCGTATAAGCGTCACCGTAGATCTGGGCGTTGCCCGCGTCGATCAACGTGGAGTTGGTGGCGATATCACCCTCTGCGCCGGCTTTCGCCGGATCGTAAAGGCCATTGGTTGACATGTCGGGGTCCCGCGAGTCGTAGCTATTAACGACGATATTCGCGTTGTTCATGTCGATCGGTTCACGGGAGAAGATCGCCGGCTCCAAGCCAATGGGCTTTACGATCAACTCGATGCTGCGGCTCGTCTGAGGACGAGTCACGGCTGTGTTTGTCTGTGGATTATTCCGCAAGCTTACCTGGCGCAAACGGAGGTCGCGCTTGTCGCCAGCGATCGAAGCCGATCCAGGTAGAAAAGTCGTGCCGGTCGAACGAACGCGAAACCACTGGCGCTTGGTCGGATCGATGAGTTGGGGAGGGGCATCGATCGTAATCTGCATCTGGAGCTCGCGATTGCCTTCGCCAGCGTGCACGAGGTTTGCGGGGATGTATCGCAGGGTCAGGCCATTATCGGCGATTGCCTTTAGAATCGTTTTGCCAGACGCGGCGGGGACGGTGCCCTGGCTCACTCCGCTCGCATTCAACTTCTCCCATCCGGAAAAGGCATTCGAATCGGCCAGCGTCCGGCGGAGTTCCGCCATTGCCAGCTCCGAGCCGGCTTCGGCCGCCTGGAGGGCCTCTTGCCAGCTCGAGGTGTTGCTGACCGTTTTTTGCGCGTTCATCGTGCGGCTAAGCACCACGCTGAAGAGCATGGAAACCACGGCGACGAAACCGATCACCACAACGAAGGTGCTGCCGCTTTGACGATGAAGGAACGGAACGATGGTGCGACGCTTCATAAAGACTCCTGATTACATTGAATTCCGCAGACGGATCGTGTTGTAGACCGTCGTCGCGCCTTTCGCGGCCGCGCTTGGCGTGCCGCTCCGCTGGAGGTGCGGCTGGAAGCTGATCCGCGTGTCGATGTACTCGCGAGTGCCGATGCCATCGAACGCGCATTCGAAGTCTTCCACTCCTTCCGCAATTACGACAGGGGTGCCGCTGCCAACCGTGCGAGTAATGGTCGTGCCAAATTTGCGGTATACGATCGGCACCGAAGCCGCGCCGTAGGTGGCGACGTACTGTTTGTCCGGCGCTTTGAAAATTGTCGGAGTCACGACGTTTCCGCTGTCGTCAAAGTAGTCGGGGATCGTGACCGTAAGAAGGACATTTCCACTGGGCCCGCTCACGGAGCGAGCGCGCCGCAAGTCCATGGCGAGGTAGTCGTTCAGCCGGCTCTGTTCGCGTTTGTCCGCGGCGAATTCTTCGCTGGCGACGAAGCACCTTTGCACCGTGATTGCCGCTGAGAATGCTGCTGAGAGCGCGAGCGCGCCGACCGCGATCGCGATCATTAGCTCGGCCAGGTTGAAACCGGAGTTTTTGTGGAGGTTTTTCATTCGGGTGTGCTTCCGCTGGCGATAAGGATGGACGCGGCTCTGGCGCGATTCCGCAATTTTGGGAAACCTTTCCAGGTGATCGAGTAATCGACCCGAATCAGGGCTTCTTGAAGCAGAGCCGCATTGGCGGTGACCACGCTGGCGACGCCGTTTTGACGCACGACCTTTGCCGGCGTAAAACCCGACTTTGCGGGGTAGGGAGAAATCTCGATGGTCTCCACCGCATCACTAAGGCCCGACGTGGACGGGCAGGCCATGGTGAAGATGTTCGTCTTTAGCCATTGCGCGTCTGTAACTTGGGCCCAGTTCGCAAGCCGAACTTCTTCTGATCGTTGCTGAATCGCCTGGTTGGCGGAGACATTATCTTTCGACGTGCGCAGTAAGTTCAGCACGTTAGACCCGCTCACGATAAGCATGGCGATGAACGCGCCGACGAAACCGACGGCCGCCGCGGTCTCGAGAAGGGTAAATCCTGATGACCGCCGGGGTAGATGCGCGCGGATTAGCATGCCAGACCTAACGCAAGCGGAATGCTCAGATCGTTGGACGGTCTGTTCTCCGAACAGCTCCGTCATTTCGAGCGAACATTTTGCGAGTACGAAGGAAGAAGGTCGTCATATGGCTTTTGCGTCATATGAGAGGGTTCGCTGGGAAAACGGCCATTTCGGTCCTGATTTGGTGCGACTTCTCTCAATCTGTAGAGCTTGCCGACGGTAGCTGGGCGGGGTTGCCACAATCGGTGGCGAAGCGGATTGGAAGCACGTGCCGCGCAATCCAGACACGATTCCCCGGAAAAATGCATGCCTCCACTGCCCGTTTCCCGCGCCGGACCAACGCTCGCGCCCGTTCAAATCAAAGCAACAAATCATCTGTCCAAAATTGAATAATATTCCGGGCGAATGGGCAGAGGACGTCTTTGCGCTCGCCACAACCTGCTGGTGTATCTTTCCGTATGGCCATGACTTCGGTGTTGTCGGTTGATCGTCGGGTGGCTGGGGTGCTCACACCGCTCTTTGCGCTTCGCAGCGCCGGTGATGTCGGGTGTGGAGACCTGGGTTCTCTGCGCGAGTTCATCGAATGGGCGGCGGCCCTCGGCTTCCACTGCGTCCAGCTCCTGCCGGTAAACGAAACGGGAGCGGATCACAGCCCCTACAATGCGATCAGCTCCGTCGCCATCGAGCCGACAACACTGGACCTTTCCGTGGTGCCGGATCTTCAGCCCGCCGAACTCGCGGCGATTTCCCATGAGCATGGCTTGGAGCGATTGCGTGAAGGATCCGTGCAATGGGTCGAGGTGAAAGCGCTAAAGCATGCCGCCCTGCGGCGCGCGTTTGCAAATTTCAGCGAGCGGCACTGGGAAGCGAACGATGCCCGGGCAAATGATTTCGGCAGGTTCTGCCAGGTGGAGGCGGAGTGGCTGGAGTCATATGCGCTCTTCCGCGTATTCGTGGCGCGGCAGGGTTCAGAGATGTGGGATCAATGGCCCGAGACGCTGCAATCGTTCGAATCTGCGCGCGCATGGCTGGCAGAACAGCGGGCGGGCTTTCGGACGGAGTTCGAGCAGGACCTGCGATATTATAAATACGTCCAGTGGATCGCCTTTGAACAGTGGCGGGAGGTGAAGCGGTTCGCGGACGCGAGAGGGGTCGTGCTCATGGGAGACATTCCTTTTGGCGTCAGCTATTACAGCGCCGACGTCTGGGCCTCGCCGGAGCTTTTCGATCATCAATGGAGCGGGGGAGCTCCGCCGGAACCGGCGTTCTGGGGCGACGACTTCGTCCGCCGCTGGGGACAGAACTGGGGCGTGCCGCTCTATCGTTGGGATGCGCACCGCAAGACCGGTTTTGCTTGGTGGCGCCAGCGCGCGCGCAAAGTGGCCGATGGCTTCCATCTGTTCCGCATCGACCACGTCCTTGGCTTTTACCGAATCTACGGCTTCCCGTGGCGTCCGCAGCGAAACGCCGAATTTACGCCGCTCACCGATGAAGAGGCGAAGCAGCGCGCGGGCGGTTCGCTTCCCCACTATATCGAGCACAGCGACGACACGCCGGAGCACAAGGCCGCCAATCGCGCGCAAGGCGAGGAGTTGCTTCGAGTGCTCCAAAGTGAGGTCGGCCCACATGCGCTGGTCGGCGAAGATTTGGGAACAGTCCCCGACTATGTGCGCCCCAGCCTGCTCTCCTTGGGAATCCCCGGCTTCAAGGTTCCTCACTGGGAAACCGATCCGGAGCGCGAGCCAGAGCGCGTGCTGGTGACGGGATTATCCACGTTGCTCCATCGCCACCTACGCCACTCATGATCACGATCCGCTGCGGGTGATGTGGTCGCGGTGGATGGATACGATTGAGGCCGCACTGCACGATCCGCAGCGTTTCGCCGCCGATAATGAAAGGGCGTGGCGCGAAGTTCGCCAGCTGGCTGGCTGGGCGGGGTTCGAGGTGGGCCGCATCCTTCCCTTCGACGACGTGCATGCCGCATTTCTGCGCGGATTGTTCCGCTCGAACTCGTGGCTGGCAGTCGTGATGATCACCGACCTGCTCGGCACGGAACAACGCTTTAACGTGCCCGGAAGCGTGGCGGATACGAACTGGAGCGCGCGGCTGCCCGCAGACTGGATAATGCGCTTCGCCCCGCAGTTTGCCCGCACATCGGACCTGATTCGCGAGACCGGCCGAGCGTAATCTGACAATCGGCTTTCGGCGGAGCTCTGCCCGTTTGCGATGCAAATTGGGGCGCGTTTTCCCTGCGCGCTTTTCCGAATGCGTTTCCGCATTGCCGTGAACACCACGCCTTCACAAAGTGTCGCACTTTCCCATGAAAGCTTGCGCTCTCCTCGGTTCACTCCTTCTCGGCGTCGTCGCACAGGCCCAGGACTACGAAGCTCGAACGTTCACCACTCCGGAGGGCGGAACTCTCCCATATCGCCTGCTGAAACCGCAGAACTACGACGCCGCGCAGAAATACCCCTTGGTGGTGCTGCTTCATGGCGCGGGTGAACGGGGTGACGACAACAAGGCTCAGCTCAAGCACGGCGCACCGCTTTTCCTGAAGCCCGAGGTTCGCGAGAAATTCCCTTCATTTGTCATTGTTCCGCAGTGCCCGAAGGACAAGAAGTGGGTCGAAATGGATTGGGGTGGCGACGACGGGACGGCGCCGGCCGATCCCGGCCCCACGCAGAAGCTGCTCGTCGGCACGATTGATTCGGTGGCGAAGGAGTTCAGCATCGATCCGGATCGTCATTATATCACCGGCTTGAGCATGGGCGGGTATGGAACGTGGGATCTCATCACGCGTTACCCGGAGCGCTGGGCGGCAGCGGCGCCGATCTGCGGCGGCGGCGACAAGACCAAGGCGGCGGCGGCGAAGAATGTCCCAGTCTGGGCCTTTCATGGGGAGGTCGACAATGTGGTAAAGCCGATCCGCACCAAGCTCATGGTGGATGCGCTCAAGGCCGCAGGCGGTGCCGTGTCGCACACCATTTATTCCGGCGTCGCTCACGACTCGTGGAGCTTCGCATTCAACGAGCCGACGTTTGTTCCGTGGATGTTTGCCCAAAAGCGCGGCCAGGCCGCGCAGCAAATGGAACTCGCCTCCAGCCCGCACACGGTGCTGGCGATGCCGAAAGAAAACGTATTCCCCGGCACTGGCCCGCTCCAGCTGAATGATTGGTTTCGCAAGTTGTGGATGCAGCGCCGCGTGGAGTTTGCAAAGAACAAGGAGAAGGATAAAGGGGCGGTCGTATTCCTTGGCGACAGCATCACGCAAGGATGGACGAGTCTCGCGCCTGACTTCACCGGCATGAAGGTCGCGAACCGTGGCATCAATGGCGATACCTCCCGTGGTGTTCGTTATCGGCTTAAGGAAGATGTAATGGAACTCCAGCCGAAGGCCGTGAGTCTCTTGATCGGCACGAATGACCTCGCGCTTGGCGGGGAACCTGAGCAGGTCATCGAAAACGTGAAGGCGATCATCGCCGAGTTGCAGAAGCAAAATCCAAATGTCCCCATTGTGCTCAATCGTGTGATGCCCCGGGATTCGCAGCCGGGCAGATTTCCCGAGAAGATCAAAAAGCTAAATGGGCTGATCGACGGTCTTGCAGCTTCCGACAAGCGCCTGGCGGTCTGCGACACTTGGACGATTTTCGACGACGGCAACGGCAGATGCAAAAAGGAGGAGTTTCCCGACATGCTGCATCCCAACAAGATCGGCTACGCGAAGTGGAAGACGGCGCTCACGGAGGTATTCGCGAAGCTGAAATTGCAGTAGAGGTTTTAGGGACGCAGACGCTCGACGATTCCGGCGGGGCAAGCAGGCACGGATCTCATGAGTGGCAACGATTCCATCTGACCCATCGCAACGGGTTCGTCGCAAAAAACTCCTCGCGCTGCATAAGTTTCGCGAACGGTCCGGGTTGTCACGCGCACGCATGCAACGCTCGTTTCTTCCCACCCTCGCCGCCCTCGCCTCCGTCATTGTCCCTGCAGCCGCGGACGTTACGCTCTCGCCGATCATCGGCAGCCACATGGTGCTGCAGCGCGATAGCGCGTGCCCAGTGTGGGGTTGGGCGGAGCAAGGCGAGGAAGTAACGGTCGAGTTTTCCGGCCAGAAGCAGGCCGCGAAGCCCGATGCCTCTGGCAAGTGGACGGTGAAGCTGAAGCCGATGAAGGCCAATGCGAAAGGCGAGACGATGACCATTCGAGGGAAGAACGAGATCAAGCTTGAGGACGTCGTCGTGGGCGAAGTGTGGCTCTGCTCGGGTCAATCGAATATGGAATGGGTGGTCGCGAATTCGATGAACTCGAAGGAGGAGATCGCGAACGCGAACGATCCGAGGATTCGCCACATCAAGGTCAATAATCCGCCCGCGAAGACGCCCGAGACGAAGCTGATTTCGAACGGATGGCAGCCCGCCTCGCCGAAGACGGTGGGTGGCTTCACTGCGGTCGGCTACTTCTTTGCTCGTGAGTTGGCGAAGGAACTGGACGTCCCGGTCGGACTGCTCGGCGCCAACTGGGGCGGCACTCGCATTGAACCGTGGACCCCGCCGGTTGGATTCAAGCAGTTGCCGGCGCTCGCGAATATCGCTGAGAAGTTGGATTCCTATCCGGAAACGCAGGAAAAGCCCGACAAGGCTGACCCGACAAAGAAGGTCACCGAAGTAAAACTGACTTCGCCGCTGGCGCTCTTCAACGGCCGCATCAATCCGCTCGTGCCCTACGCCATCCGCGGCGCGTTGTGGTACCAGGGCGAATCCAATGCCAGCGAGGGGATGCTCTATCTGGAAAAGATGAAGGCGCTCATTGGTGGGTGGAGGAGTATTTGGGAGATGCCGGACATGCCGTTCTACTACGTGCAACTCGCGCCGTTCATCTACAAGGGCGCGAACCCGGAGAACCTGCCTCGGATTTGGGAAGCGCAGACGGCCGCGCTTAAAATTCCGAACACCGGCATGGCGGTGACGACGGATATCTCAACGGTCGAAGACATTCACCCGAAGAACAAACAGGAGGTTGGTCGTCGTCTCTCGCTTTGGGCGCTGGCCAAGACCTACGGCAAGAAAGGCATCGTTTACAGCGGGCCACTCTACAAGAGCGTGAAGTTCGAGGGGCCGAAGGCAGTGGTGTCCTTTGATTACGCCGACAGCGGTCTCAAGTCGCGCAATGCGGATCCGCTTTCGCACTTCCTCATCGCCGGGGAAGACAAAAACTTTGTCCCAGCCAAAGCGGAGATCGCGGGGAAGACGGTGGTCGTTACGGCTGACGGCGTGACCAAGCCGGTCGCTGTTCGCTACGGATGGTCGCACGAGGCGGAGCCCAACCTGGCGAATAAGGACGGCCTGCCCGCTTCGCCTTTCCGCACCGATGACTGGCCCATTCAACCGATGCAGCCGGCACAACCCGTTCCGACCGCAGCTTCGGCCAAGCCGGCGCAGGCATTGCCTGCGGCGGCGCAGCCGGCGAATGCGCCAAAAGGCGCGCAATAAAGCCCCGCGGGGAGAACGTTCTCATTTGACCCCGCGCTTCCATGCGCGGATGAATCAGGGGCTCTATGGATGCAGTCACTACGCGAGTCCCGGCCACCACTTCGAATCTCGGCTCGGGCTTCGATTGCCTCGGCATCGCGTTGGATATCTGCAACCGGGTGACCGTGCGCGCTTCCGATGGGAATGTAGACCATCCGGCCATGGTCGCCGAGGCCGCGCAGAATTTCTTCCAGGCGGCAAAAGTGAGGCCGCGTGCATTCACGTGGAATATCGAGGGCGAAGTTCCGCAGTCACGTGGCTTGGGCAGCAGCGTGACCGTTCGCCTGGGTCTCTTGCAGGGACTGAATCTGCTCACCGGAGCGGATCTCCCGATCGAAGAGCTCTTCCAGATTTGCTCGTTGCTCGAAGGTCACCCGGACAACGCGGCGCCGGCAGCGTTTGGCGGATTCACGGTATCGCGACAGGGCGCGCCCACGTTTCGGTGCGAAGTGGCTCCCTCAGTGAAGTTCGTGCTGCTCATTCCGGACTTCGAGGTCTCGACGCCGTCAGCGCGCGATATCTTGCCGCAGAGTTATCCCAAGGGCGACGTGGTGCGCAGTATCGGCAACGCCGCTCGCGTGACTGCCGCGTTCCTCCAGCAGCGCTACGAACTCCTGCGGGGCTGTTTTCATGATGGCGTTCACCAGCCCTACCGTGAGCCCTTGGTTCCGTTCTTGAGCAAAACGATCGCGGCTGGCGAAAAGGCGGGCGCCGTCGGAGGATTTTTAAGCGGCAGCGGATCCACGATTTGCTGCATCACGCTGGAGGACGAGCAGGCCGTGGCCGCGGCCATGCTGGATGCTGCGCCGCCCGGGTCGCAGATTGTGGTGACGACGGCGAACAACTCCGGCGTGTCGGTGCTGGTTGAAGAGCCGGTCTCGTAGAAGCTGCCGCAACTCGGGACGAAAGAGGGCCTAATCGAAGCTCGCGTCCAGCCGCGATGGGGGCGCCTGACCCGCGCCGCAACGCATGCACAATGCACCGAATGTCATGCACAGCCTCCCGGAAGTCATGTTTTCCGCATCTGAAGTCATGTTTGGGAGGACGAAAGGCGTGTACAGGTCGCCGAATGCGATGTAATGATCGCTCGGATGCAATGTACAGGCGAGCGAAAGGCATGTACGGGTGCGCCGAAAGTCATGTTTTCTGACCCGGAAGCCGTGTCACTGCCGCCGAATGCGCTGTACAGATCAGTCGAATGCGATGTCAGCAAGCGGGCAAATTCAGGCTGATTCAGTGGGAAAACGTTTCAAGATCGGGCCCGGCGATTAACCCTGTTTGATCAGCTTCGCCGCCGATGCCGCCGTTCCATTCTCATGCACGATCGACATGAGCGCGCGCGTCATCCCCGCGGGATCCTGGTGCTGGATGATGTTGCGCCCATACACGATGCCGGCGGCGCCCTGCTGCATCAGTGCCTCGGTGCGCGAGAGGATCTCCTGGTCGCTGGCTTTGCCGCCACCACGCACGAGCACCGGAATGCGCCCCGCGGTCTCGATGACTTTGTGGTAGATTGAAACATCATCGGTCGGATCAGCCTTGATGATATCCGCTCCGAGTTCGCAAGCCTGCCGCACGAGCGGTGTAATCTTTACGGGATCGCCGTCGACCATGTACCCGCCCGCTTGGGAGTTTGGTTTGAAGACGAGCGGCTCGATCATCAGCGGCATGCAGTGGCGGTCGCAGTGCGGCTTCAGCTTCAAAATGTTCTCGATGCACTGATCCATCACCTCGGGTTCGTTCGGGATCCGGAAGAGGTTTACCACAACGCATGCGGCATCGAGACGCACGGCCTGCTCGACGGCGTTGTCAATCATCCGGCTGAAGAGCGCGCGCGGCAGTTCTTTGCCGTACACATTCGCAACATCGGTGCGCAGCACGAGCGCCGGTTTCGGACGGATCGGCAGCCACTGTAGATAGTGCGCCTGGCCGATGGTGAGCTGGATTGCGTCGGGTGCGGCGTGCACGAGGGTCTTCACCGCATCGGCGAGATTCTCGATGCCCTGCAAGAATGCCGGCTCATTGAAAAAACCATGGTCGACGGCGACATCGAAGCAGCGTTTCGTGACGGGATTGAACAGGCGGTTGAGACGGTACTCTTTCATGCGGAGGGCGCGGAGGGTGGGGGAATTGCAACGGCGCTCGCAAGGAGAAGTTGCCAACGTTGAAAGGTGCTGAAGCCAAGCATTGATGACCTTCGCAATGTGATGACTTGGCGGCGGCGGTTCGCGTCGGCACATTCCGCGCATGCCGATGTCGTTTCGAACGTGCCTGCACTTGCTCTTCGCGTTGGGCGCGATCGTGTGCGAGGGCTTTGGGGCGGACTGGCCGACTTTCCGGGGTGACGCGCAGCGCGCGGCTTTCTACCCGGAGTTTCCGGCGGGCAATTTGGAGCTTTC
>CBHXZU010000109.1:0-11687 GCA_966125105.1 uncultured Prosthecobacter sp. | reverse complement strand
GTAATGTCACGGAATGTGAATTCCGGTTTCCAAGGACATGTTTCCGGTTTCCAAGCCAGCCCGGAAGGAACAGATTGCAGGGCGGGAAAAGGCGGGAAATGGCGGGATGAACCGGGAAATGAGGGGTTTAGGCGTTACTGCAAACAAGGGCGCGAGAGATTGCAGTGCCCGGTTCCGACGCTGGACAGATTGCAGTGGCGCTAGGGAACGGCTCCGGGTTGTTCCGACTTTGAGAAGCTGGAAGTCGGAGGTCAGTCGCCAGCGACTTCGCGGCGGGCTTTGGCGAGGGTGACGGGCCCGAGGCCGCGATAACGGAGCAACTCGGCGTCGGGCATCTGGCGGAGGTAGCGGGCGATGTGCTCCCGTTTGATCTCGCCCATCGGGACTCCCAAGACCGTCGACATGATACGCTGGACGGTGGCCACAGCGGCGCTCGGGAAGTGCTCTCGCCGATGCTGGCGATGCTGCGCGGTCAGGGCGTCGATCTTCTGGCTCAAGGTGTCGGGCGCCGTTTCCGCCGCGGGAGTGCTTTGACTATCCGGGCTCAAGGACAGGAGGGCGTTGCAGTCTTCGCAGAAAAAGGCCGTGGCCGATCCTCCGCCATTCACGGGCAGCGAGGCCTTTGAAACCTTGCTGATGGTTTCGTTGCAGGTCGGACAGGTCAACTGGACGGGCATGGCGGCTCGAATACACACGTGTGCATTGACGGGGAAGAAAAAGAGCCAGGCGGGAGATAGGACTTGTTCCTCGGTCTTCCTGCTTAAGCCTGTCCGCAAGCCATAGGCAGGTTCTCCCGACTGGCAAAACAGAGGCAATCACGCCAACGGTCCAACCGTCAATCGCAGCTCTTCAGGTCCCGGTAATCTCCCGCTTGTTCCAGCCTAGTGCATCTGCAAGGCTCGCTGGTGATATGAGCACCCAAGGACAAGGACGGAAGTTCGTTGCGTTGAACATGAAGGTTTAGGTGATCAACGGCGAGTCGGGGCCTGAAATCGAAATTTCTCGGCCCGATATGAATGGGGATCATTGCGTCTATGTAACAGCTGACCAGGTTGATCAACTCGTCGGTTGGCTGAACCAAGCACGCGACATCATTAGAGGCGCCGAAAACGGAGAGTAAGGGGCGCGCTCCAAGCGTTTACCTTCGACGCGTGTGGGGGCGGACGTAGGTGCCGTCTTTGCGGAAGTAGCCGCGCACTTGGATTGGGCCGCCAGGAGGTGGGGTGCTGCTGTAGCGAGTGGTGCCGTAGTCGCGCTGGGTGTAGTCGGTAGCAGTGTAGTCCCGTTCGGCGATAGACGCCTGGCGTTCCGTCACGGCTGCCTGGGCGGCGCGGGCTGCTTCGGCAGCTGCTTGTGCGCGTTGCGCTGCCGAGGTCAACGCCTGGACGCGGGCTTCGGCGGCACGGAGCTGAGCCTCTGCCGCTCGCGCGGAACTCTCAGCTGCGACACGGCGCTGGTATTCTGCGGTAGCGGCCTGTTGTTGCTGCTGGAGCGCAACGGCGGCCGAGTAAGCGTCCTCCGTGTAACCAAACTCTTTCCGGATCTCGGGCGGCAGAATCGAGAAGTCGAGAAACGCCGCGCCGTCGCGGTGAGTGATAGCGATGCCGGTCTTCTCGATCCGAGTCACGGTGACGCCGCGATAGATCTGCCCAGGCACGGTCTTGATGTCACGTGCGAGCAGAGAACCGGCGCTCGCGAGCAAAGCGCAAACTAAGAGAAAGAAGCGTTGCATGCCGGTAGCGGCTAGTGGCCGGGCGAAATGGCGGTGCTGACTACGATCGCAAAACCGAGGACTACGGCGGCCAGGACAATCGCGACCGCGATGTTGCCCTTCTTTAGCTCTTCCCATTCGTTGACCGGCGTGAGCCAATTCCAGACCTTGATGAGAAGACCGAGGGCCACGGACATGATTAGCGCGGCAACGATGCCATAGCTGAGCATGTAGAGCGCGTTGGTGAGGATGGGGTGCATAGGTGGGTTCTGCTTAGTGGAGGTTAGTGACGGCGCCTTGTCTCGCAGGTGAACCACCGGCGCAAGTTTAAGATGTCAAAGAACTATGGAACTAGCGGTGACGCAGGAGGCGGTTGGCGCTGCTGTTCCAGTTGCCGGGGGCGAAGATGTCGATTTTGCCGTCGCCGTTGGCGTCGCCGAGGGTGAGGCCGTAGACGAGCGTGCCGGTCTCGATATTGACCGTGGAAAACGTCGGGGTGCTGCCGGGGGTGCCGTTGTAATTGTTGAGGAACTTCGTGATCCGGCCGGTCGCGCCTTCGCCGCCGACGCCCGCGATCCCGCTCACAATGTCCTGGTCGCCGTCACCGTCGAGATCGGCGGCGCGCAGGTTGTGCCAGCTGCGGTTCGTCGCGATCAGCGTGACTTCCGTCCAGGTATCGTTGATCCGGTCGGCGGGCTGCAAATACGCGCGGATGCCGAGCGGTTTCGAGGCGCTGCCGGCGGCGTTATTGAGCATCTCGGCGTTGGAGTAGACCGCGTCGAGTTTGCCGTCGCCGTTTAGGTCGATCGCCAATCCTTTGACTGCGTAGTCGGCAATCTGGTCGCTGCTGCTGCCGCCGGGCTTCCACCCTTCTGCGCCAACGATGGCGTGAAGCGTGTAGGTCCCGCTGGAGATGCTCGACGGGGTTTCGAGCCAGAAGCCGTTGAGCCAGAGATCGAGATCACCGTCGCCATCCATATCGCCGAGGGCGAGGCATTCGCGGGGATCGGTCGCGGTAAACTTTGGCGTTCCCCAGGTGGCGCCGCTGCCGGTGTTTTCCACGACCCAGACGCCGTGTGAGATGTCGCGGATGGCGACGTCCTGGTCGCCGTCGCCATCGATGTCGCCCAGTTCCAGCTCGGCGTGCGTGATCTGGTTGCCGGTACCGCTACCGCTGAACGTGGCGATCGTCGCTTCCGTCCATGTGCCGCTGAGGTTTCCGCCCGGATTCTTCCACCAGCGGCAGGTGCCCGCGTTGCCGCTGTTGCTGGAATCGACGGCCACGAGATCCTTGAGGCCGTCCCCATCCATGTCGGCGCTTTCCAACTCGGTGCCGAAACGGTCCTGGAGCGCGGCGACGGTGGCGCTGCTGAGGACGTTCTTTACGAGGGTGTGCGTCTCGCTGGAACTATCCCAACCGTAGACCTGGAACTTCGGAGTGGTCGCAGCGCTGGGCGAGATCCGCGCCCATTCGGCCTTGCCGTCGTTATTCAGATCAGCGGTGATGGAACCGAGTGCGCCGTCGTCAGCGTCCATCGTGCTCGCGGCGAACTCAGGAACGGCAGCGCTCCACTTTTGGCCGAGGTAATATTCAACGATGCCGCGCGTGACGCTGCCGTGCGCGGTCGTGTAGGCGAGTTCCTCGCCGATCAGGCCCTGAAACGGATCGACGACGGCGTTGTTGTAATGGCCGGAGCCGAGGACGAAGAGATCGGCGACGAGCGCCGTTTGCGCGACGGAACCGGAGCCGATCAGCGTGCCGTTGACCCAGAGCGAGACATTCGTGTTGCCGCTTTTCTGGACGGTGATGACGTCCGGCGTTCCCGTGACGATCGTGCCGCCTGGGCCGGCAGATAGCGCGCTGCTCCCGTCCCCATAGGCCCAGCGGAACAGGTGTGTGGTGTTGCCGTTGTTGCCGGCGAGCATCGCGTCGAAATTGCCGCCGGTCGTGCCGCGCATGCCGGCCCAACTGCGGAACGTGCCAGTCGATCCGCCCGCATATTGCACGACCGCGTAAATCGTGACGTCGCCGGAAACCGACAACGCGGTCTGCAGGTACTGGTTGGAGCCATTGAATTCCAGCGACGCGAGGCCGTTGATGCCGGCAACTTCGTAGGTGGGGCGATTGCTGCCGGTGTTCGCGAGGGTGTTGCCGCTGCCGCTGCGATCCGTGACGGAGGAAACGGCCGCTTCGTCGACCGTCGTGTCCGGGCCGTTCGTCGCGTCCATCCACTGGACGAGGTTGGCGGTCGGCGGGATCGGGGCGCTGGTCGCGGCGTAACGATAGGAATTGATGACGACCGGCGCGGGCGCCGTGGCGATCAGTAACAGAAGCGCGAGGATAACGCGGAGCCTGCTCATCGCGTGAAGTAGATCGTGACCTTTGCGCCCTTGGCTCCGGTGCCGGCGGTGTCGATATCGATCGTGATCTCGGCGTCGTCGGCGATCGCGCTATCGCTGATTACGGCTGCAGTAGCGGCGGTGACGCTGGTTTTCTCATTCGCGTCGCACGTGAGCTTCGTGCTGAGAATCGTCGTGCCGGCTTCGTTGATGTCGATCGTTGGGGTGCCGCTGCTGCTCGCGGTGTTAAGCGCGAGGCGGACGGCGGTGACTGTCGCGGCGCAAGGCATGCGGAACGTGGCTTTCGCGGTGCCGGTGGTCAGATCCGTCGTTTCGTCGCTGATCGCGAGCGTGACAAAGTCGGCCGTGCCCGTGCCGGTCTTAATCGCTTCCAGTTCGTCGCGGACGGCGTCGCGCGTGGGGGTGAGATTGCTGCCGTTCCAGGTCGTGGCGTTATAGGCCAGCGTGTCGACCGACACGCTGCCAAAGGTCACGGCGTCGTCGGTATCGATACCGAGAGTCGTCCGCTGCGCAGCAGCGCTGGCATCGTCCAAGAGCGCACGACCCGCGCTGGTGAAGTCAACAACAGCCGCAGTTCCACTTCCTGTGAAGTATGGCAACTTGTCGGCTGCGCTGGTCAGGCCTGCGATGGCGGCGAGTTCACCGTCTTGCGCCTGGACGTTAGTGCCAGGCACGAGCGAAAGCAGCGCGCGGATTGCTGCATAGTCGGCGGCGCTGAGGACGGACTGCACGTTGGATGAGGGCGCGATGCCGGCGAACGTGGAAAGGTTGGAGGAAAATGCCTGGACGTTCGTGCCGATCGCGAGGCCGAGGTTAGTCCTGGCCGTGGCGGCGTTGGCGAGGTCGGAGAGGTTGTTAGCGGCGAGAAGGTCGCCGGTTCCGGCGTTCAGCGTGACCCAGGTGCCGTCGCCGCGCAGGAACTTCGTCGTGATGCTTGTGCCGGTGCCGAGGTAGGCGGGGGCGATCACGCTGCCTTGCCAGGTGCCGGTGGCGATCGTGCCGAGGGTGGTGATGCTCGTGGAGCCGGCGGCGGGCGCGTAGGCGGTTGCGGCGGTGAAGGCGGCGGTGCCGAGGGTGCCGCCGGTGCCGATGTTTAGCGTGCTCGCGTCCGTGCCGGTGAACGTCAACGTGTTCGAGACGGTGAGGGTTTTGCCGTTCGCGATCGTCACCGTGCCGGAACTGGTGGTGATCGTGAGGCCGTTCAGACTTGTCGCCGTGGCGACACCTAAAACGGGGGTGGTGAGGGTCGGGCTATTGAACAGATTCGCCCAAGTGACGAATTTCGTCGAACCACTGGCAGCCTGGGTAGTGTCGGACACGTCGACGATCGGGATCTTGTCGCCAGCGGCCGGCGCGGTCAGCCCGCCGAGTTCGGAAAACTTGGTTTGTTGCGCTGACCCGAGAACCGCGAGTAGAGCAAGTGCGAGCGTGAGGAATTGAGTCTTCATCCTTCGGTGGTCAGCGGGCGTCCGTCTTCGGTTGTGAGAACGAAGTCATCCTCAGTGGTGAGCACGCGTTGCTCGGAGGGTGCAGGCAGGAATTCATCGGGAACGCGCAGGCGCAGGGGCGCGAGGGCTTCGGGAGGATAAACGAGCGTAATCGCGGGGAGGCTCATGTGGGTTGCGTGGCCATGCCGCGCACGGTGACCTGGCTGTTGGCGAGGTATGGGATGCGATCGCCCGCGGGGTTTTGCAGGATCACGTCCCAGATGAAGCTGCCTTCGGGATACTCGGCGGTATCGGCGGCGGCGGGCGCGATCTGGATCTCGCCGCCGGCTTCGTCTGTGATTTCGGGCGCCAGGTCGAAGGCGATCGCGATGCTCGGCTTCTTGCGCGCGTGCGCGTAGACAGACCAACCCGTGAGATCGACGGGTTCGCCGTTGCCGTCGACCACGAGGATCGGTTGCGGGCCGAAGTTGGCGCCTTTGCGGATGACGAGGTTGCGGGTCACGTAGACACGGAGGACTGCGATTGCAGGTCGTGTCTTGTGCCCGATCGCTCCGTGTCGCTGCCGGAGCGGACGATTGGATACTTGAGACGCAAACGAGGGACAAGTGGAAACAGCATATTGGCACGGCGGACGCTTTGGGCTGATCGCATGAGCAACCAGGAAGCGATCGACGAAGCCGGCAAATGGATCGGGGCGATGAAGCTGCCCAAAGATCTCACCGGGAAAACGGTCGACGTGCGGCCGCATCTCGCCTCGCTCCCAGAGAACGAAACCTTCCGCCGGATGGTGATCCAGGCGGCGGTCAAGAAGCTCCGGAAGCGAGGCGCGAAGGAGATCATTGGCGTGCGCGAATCGTGATCTCGCGGTAAGGGCGGCCTTTTCCTCCCACACCCAAAGAGCGGGTGAAGCCGGTGATCTCGCAGTCGGCGAAGATCTGTCGGTTGGAAGGTGTGTCGTTCAGCGTGACGAGCCAGCGACCGCGCAGACGCGCGAGGCGCTGCTGCAGGCGCATGACGTCGCTCGGCTGCCAGGCCTTGTAGGCAGTGGTCCCGCACTCGGTGTAAGGCGGGTCGCAGAAGAAGAACGTCTCCGGCCGATCGTAGAGTTCGAGGCACCGTTCCCAATCGAGGTTTTCGATCACCGTTCGATCGAGGCGGAGGCTGAGTTGGCGAATGGATTCCATGCGCGACTCGCGGGAGCTTGAGGCTCCGCCGCCGGGCGTCCGAACAACGCCGAAGGAATCCATGCTGCCGCCGAAGCTGATCTTATTCCGGAAATACCAACGCGCAGCGCGTTGGATGTCCGTGAGACCGGGCTGGCTGCGGAAGTCCTGAAACTCGCGGCGCGAATTGAGGACGAACTCCAACTCGGCACAAAGCGGCTCCGGATGGAACCGCACGCAGCGGTAGAAGGTGACGAGGTCGCCGTCGAGGTCGTTGAGAACTTCGACGTCTGAACGTTCCTTCGCGAGCAGTACGGCGAGGCCGCCGGCAAACGGCTCGCAGTAGCAGACGTGATCCTCCGGGATGAGCGGCAGTATGTGTTTGAGAAGGCGCGATTTTCCGCCCGCTCGAATGACGGCGGGACGGACGCGGAAAGCGGCTGCGGACTTGGATTTCTTCAACTGTGGTTGGTCATGGGTCTCCTGACGATGAGGTTGGTCGATGGTGGTGTTCATCGAGGGGAAGAGGGTTTACGCGTCGCGGCGTCGAACTCGGGGAAGCTGGGCAGGATCTCGTCGAGCTTGCGGGCGTGGTTGCGAAGGATCGCGGTGACTTCCGGTTTCTCCTCCGCGAAGAGCGAAGCGGCGTGATGGAGGTGGGCCATCGCGCAACAGAGATGGCCGTGGGCGCGGCGGAAGAGGATCATCGTGGCTTCCGCGTGCGCGTGGCCTTCGCCTCGCAGTTCGGCGTAGGCAATCTGCCGGGGCGTGCAGCCACGGCGCTGCATGTCCTCGCGGTCTTCGCGGGTGAGCGGTGTGGGGCGGATCGGCGGCGGCAGCTGCGGTGTCATGCGTGGCGCATTCCTCCGGCGAGTTCGTCGCGCATTTTCCGGACGCGCTCGGCTGCGGCCTCGAACTCCGCGTCGGTGGTGAGCTGCTTCTGATCGGGCGCGGGTTGCGGCTTCTCCTGGGGACGCGCGGCGCGGGCGGTGCGGGAGGCGCGTTGCCAGGCTTTGGCTTCCTCCAGGTCGGCGAACCATTGATCGACGGCGAGGAAGTTGCGGAGCTTCAGGGCGCCGAGGTTGCGCTTGGCCTCGCGGATCTGGACCTTGAGGTAGCTGACGATCAGGCGGAGATCCGGCTCGGCCTTTGCAACGTCGAAGGCATACTCGGGCGAACGCAGGACTTCGAACCAGGCGCGCTCGTGGAAGCGCTGAGGCTCGGCTCGGCCGGTGAGTTCGGCGAAGAGCTTGTGGAGATGAGCGATGGACTGTTCGGCGTTCATCCCAAGTTTAGGATTGACGGAAGGGCACTATCTTCAAGGAACGCTCCCCATGAGAGACCCATACTTAGATTGGTTGTCCCCGTGCTCACTCGGCAGCTCCTCCCGTGCGGGTGTGAGCCAAGACAATGCGTGGCGGATTCATAAGGCCGAGGATGTGCTCGGAGTATTCCTGCACGGTCTCGACGATCTGGCTCGGAAGCGGATCCAGGAAGCGGAAGATCCGCTCGTCGCTGATCCAGAGGATGAAGAAGGCAATCCCGTCGCGGACCGGTAGAGCGACGAAGGTCGTCGAGCGTTCCAGAAACGCGATCACGTTGCGGACGTGCTCAGCGTCATGGCGCCTGCCTTCATCGCAGACGAACTGAAAAAGCTCTCTCGCTGGGTCGACGGGCGTTGCGTTCATTAGCTGAGTTCGGCTCCGCCTTGGTCGGCGAGATCCAAAAGCCAAGGGATCGTGTTTGATTCGAGGACCTGCTGCAGGCGGGTCGCGATTGCGCGGAGCTGCTCCGGCGTGTAGCGAACTGGATCGTGGCAAGCGTTCCACTTTGGCACCTCCTCGCCAAACGCGTTGGCGAACGCAGTGAGCGCCAGCCATTCGCCGTTTGAAATCGTGGTCGTGTGCTCTTCGCGCTCTTCTTCGGTCGGTGAGTTGATGGGTGTGAGTCGGACGCTCATGGATTGAGTAGCAGGAATTGCCCGTCGCGGGTTTGGGTGGGCGGTTGTTTGGCGAGGAGGTTTTGGCGTTTGCGCTGGAGGCGGCGGAGGCGGACGAGCTGGCGGATGCCGTGGTTGCGGCCGCGCGCGTAGAAGCGCCGAAACTCGGCGTCGGTCGCGGTGCTGATGTGGCGGAAGCCCTGGTCGCCGCTGATCGCGAACTCGGTGCAGAGGCCGGGCTTGTCGCCGAGGGCGCGCAGCGCGCGCTCGCGGATCGCAAACTTCGCGCAGATCGCGGCGGTGGAAACCCAGCCTCGAGACTCGAGGAGAAATTGTTCGATCGCGGCGGCCATTGATTCGTTCACGCGGGCAGAGCCAGCACCTCCCTGTTTGTGCCCTGTAGGGGCGAGTGGATGTTGGTGGATTTGCCGGCGTCCCAGCCGGCGACGATTGCCGAAGTCACCCGGCGCTTTGCCTCCGGGGCTTTCACCGGGCTGCGATCGGGGACCAGCTCATCGAGCTTGGCTTTGCGCTTTGCTTCCTCCGCGACGACGAGAGCGCGCTTCGAATCATCCAGGGCGAGCGCATCCTTCGCTTTGCCGAGGTTCGCGCTGATCCCGTAGAAAAATCCCGTGATGTAGTTCTTCCGCTTCAGCGTGGTGACTTTCCGGCGTTGCTGGCGCTCTGCTTTATCCCAAGCATTGAGGCAATCTCGGCAGGCGCGACAAAGGAACTCGTAGACGTAGCCAGCGATCTGCACATCGGTCTCGCGGCCGACGAACAGAACCTGCGGGTAACTAATGCACGTCTCGACGTGGAAAAACACGCGCACGATGCCCATGGCGCGCAGGCGGATGAGATCCAGCTTATTCCCGAACGGGAAGTGCTCGCCGATGATGCGCTCGATGTTCTCGTCCAGGTTTAGGCTGGCGATATCCACGTGGTGGCGTTGCGCCAGATCGAAGGCCAGCGCTGCAGCGCGCTCGGCTTCGTGTGGATTCCCGCGCTGATCGGCAGCCAGACGGAGTAACTTCTTGATGCGTTCAAGGACTGCGGCGCTCGCGGTGCCCGTGGCGGAGCGCGGTGGCTCGGCTTCACGTGCTTCCGCTTCCGCGTCGAAATCAAACTCCGGGTGATCGGCGGGGCGACGGGTCATCGCTGATTCCTCCCTGCGGTCTCCCTGAGTCCCGCGTCACGCCACGCCAGTTTTCGCAGCTTTTTGAGCGCCGTCTGCTCGATCAAGTAAATCGCTCCGTCAGTGCACCCCGCCCATGCGGCGATTTCTTCAATCGTATAACGCACACCGGGGAGCGCGACTCTCGAGAGAAGCGCGAGGCCGAGGTCCATCCTCGCACGCTTTTCGGCGCCAGTCTTTGGAACGTCCGGGTCCTGAGTGTCCAACCGTGCCTGTCGGCGTTGGGCCGTCATCCGCGCGCGTTTCTCGGGTGACAGCTTCACTGTGCGGCTCCTTCCTGTTGGCGTTTGGCGTGGGTCTTGAGGGCTTTGAGGACGGTGAGAAGTTGCGCGGGCTGCAGCTGGTCGAGGAGCGGCGTGGTTTCCGACTGCAGGGATTGGCGGGCGATGCCGCGCGCGTAGTTTTCGTCCAGGTCGTGGCGGTCGCAGACTTCCTTGATCTCGTGGATCAGGCGGCGGCGTTGCTCGGCGACTTTGCCGCCCATGGCGCGGAGCTGCCAGTAGATGGAGTCTCCGCAGATCTCTTCGAACAATGCGCAGAGCGCGGCGAAGTGGTCGTAGGTGTCGATCTGTTTCGTGGATTCCACGCCAAACCGTTCCAGGAGCTTGCTGCGGTACCAGGCATCCTTGGCGGCGTTCCGGATCTTTGGCGCCGCAAACTTCCAGTTGTGGGTCGCGACTTCCTTGTCCCAGGCTTTCGCTACAAGCCCGCGGAACTTCATTTGCATCGGGATCGTCATCATGCGGCGTCCTCCTCGTCGTCCGGGATCGCTTCGATCAGGCGCCCCTTGAACAGCATGCCTGGGCGCCGGTGGAGTTGGTGAAGCTTGGCGGCGCGGCATTCAGGACAGCGGAACTTGCCCTGGTTGAACTCGATCTCGGCTTCCGGGAACCAGAGGTCGCATGATTCACAGCTCTCGTGACGCCCCGCGGGATGGTCGACGGGATTGTGTTGCAGGCCTTCGATGGGGTCGTCGGGGATGATCACTTCTTTTCCTCCTCCTTAAGCTTGGTCTTTGCGCTCACGGCTTCGTGGATCGCGTTGGCGTGGCGGTCGTCGATGTGCAGACGTTCGCGGAGGAACGTGGTCGTGACTTCGAAACGTGGGTGGAATCGGCGCTCACGAGTGACTTCCTCAATTCCCCAGGCGATGAAGTTCTCCTCGCTGGTGTGCGGCTGCAGAGACGGAGGCAGCGGGACGTCGAGCTGCGCGAACGCAGAGGCGACGGCCTTCATGAAATCGGCGCTAATCGCCTCGGCGTGTTTGTTGCCGCTGTAGAGGCATACGCGCAGCTCGGGATTGAACTTCGCGTAGTTTGGCGCGTCCTGGCCGCCGTCTTTCAAGCCGCGCTTTTTGTCCAGGGCGAAGGTCGGCTGCAGGAAGCCATACTCGACGCCTGGCGCGAAGAGAACGATCTCGGCGAGCTGCTCCAGCGTAAGTGTGTTCATGGGCAGCTGCACATATTTGAGTTGCACACCGCAGCTGGTTTGCCATGCAGGTGCCCATGAGCGAAACGGAACGGCTTATCTACATCCCTCAGCCCGACTTCACCTTGGCTACCAATAGGTTCATCGACGTGCCTATTATCTTTCAGTACAACGACACTCCGCTGATCCAGCTCGTTAAAGAAGAAGAGGCCGGATTCACAACAAGCATCCCGATCTACACGAAAAATGGAGACTATGTTGCAAAGGTCGTCGGTTCGCGGATCATTGCCGGACCAAATGCTTCTAAAGTGGATCTGAAGCTGCGACATCCGGCAGGAAAGACGGTTTGCGAAATGGAGGGTAAGACCGTGTTTGAGATCGAACGTGAAGGCGCTGCGGCTCGGGCGCGAACAGGGTCGCGAGAAACCGGTCGCGGTCGGCGG
>CBHXZU010000108.1:0-11747 GCA_966125105.1 uncultured Prosthecobacter sp. | reverse complement strand
CAAAGCCTTTCAGCATCCAGGCATTGATGGCCCGCGCGCGGAACTTCCTCCGCCGCTACCGCAAGCCGGGTGCCGAAGTGCTCTCCTTCGCCGGCTTTGAACTGAACAAGCGCGCGCGCCAGCTCACGAAGAATGGCCAGCCGATCGAACTCACGCCGAAGGAATATGGTCTGCTCGAGTACCTTCTCGAGAACGTCGGCCGAGCGCTGACTCGCGACCAAATCCTGGCTCACGTGTGGGGCAATGAACTCGCCGTGACAGAGCGCAGTGTCGACCGCTGCGTGGTGTCACTCCGCGCGAAGATCGAAGAGAAGCCGGAGCGGCCGAAACTGCTCGTGACCGTGCAGAAGGTCGGCTACCGCTTCGAACTCGAAGACGGGCAATAGTCCGGACGAGCCGGTTGCTCGCTACGACCGGAAGAACGCCCGCGCCGACCAGGCCGCGAGCGCGATGAGCGCTGCGCTGACCAGGAGCGTCACGATCCGTGCCGGCAAAGATGCCGGGCCGCTTGCCCTCATTTCCAAGTCGACCGTCAGCGCCGCCTGCGGATCCACCGCAACGGAACGGCCGAAGGTGAGGAGGCGCCCCTGCTCGGGAATGCTCGCTTGGATCACTGCAGGAGCAGAGACAGCTGCGTCCTGTTGTTGAATGAGGCGCTCGGCTAGCTTGGTAAGGACGGCGTTTTCATCCGCGCTGTTGTTATCGAGCAACTGCTTGGCGTCTTGCTGCGTGTAGTTTGGCTCGAGGCCGGATGCGCGCAGCTTGTTCGCCAATGCATCGGTCGCGCCAGCGACATCGTTTCTGCGGACGTTTAGGCCAACCAGCGCCTGCTGGAGCTTCACGTTGTGCAATTGCACACGGGCGTCCTCGTTGAACGCCGCGTCGTGCTGGCTGAGTTCGAAAGCATTGCCGAAGGCGCGGCGCGCTTGCTGGGGATCTCCCTGCTCGAGCGCCTTGTTTCCGCGGGCAAGCTCCTGCTCGGCGGCCCTCGTCTTCTCACGCTTCTGCGTCAATTCAGTCTGGAGATACCGCTGCACGTCGACGGCTTCGGGCGCTTTCACGACCTCGTCTGATTTCTTCTGCAACGAGCCCGTCCATTTCTTCAGCCTCCACTTCTCGTTCAAATAGATGTTCCAGACGATATTCTCCAACGGCAGATCAAACTGCGGCGCCTCGAGCCCGAGATCGAGCGATGTGGGGTCCGCGTTTCCGATCTGGCTGCTGTAAAAGAATGTGACCGGGATGGACTTGCCGCTGCGTGATTGTTGCTCGAGGGGAACGAGGATCTCGTCGCCGCTCCGCCACGGCCACACGCCATTCTGATTCACGTAAGCGAACCAGAAGAGCGCATCCTTCGGCAGGTTCACCGCGAGAAGCCGCTTGTCGCCAGGAAGCATATCCATTGTGACTTGCGTGAGCATGGCACCGCTGTCCGCAATGACGGAAGTGAGCGTGATCGAGTTCACCCGCGCGGGCAGGAGCTTCGCTGCTTCGTGGCGCTGCAAGCGGATCGGCAGGACGAAGGCGGGCTCCACCAGGCGATAAGCGAAGCTGGCCGCAGAAGCGGATAGATCCTTCTGCAAGCCGCGGGGAATGCTCTGCCATTCCGCGGCCTGAAGCGCAGACGGCAGGACTTCCACATGCAATTGAAGCCGACCCGTCGATTGAACCGTCGCGTACCCCCGCTGGAGATTCACATCCAAGGCGCGAACGCCCACAAGGCTGGTTTCCGCGGCTTGCGCAGCGACGGGCGTTTGATAGGTCGCCTGCAGCAAGTAGGAGCCGATCACCCGGCGGCTCAGTTTCACTTCCCACGTTTGAAGCCGGCCATTCACAGCATCCTTCACGGGCATGAAGTCGGCGACTTGATCCCCGGTGAAACGCGCGTTTTCCGCGTCCGTCGGCAGTTCAACCCGCAGAGTCTTAAGGCCCGTATTCTCGATTTGATACTGCAGGTTCGCGGTGACTTTCACCTGCGATTCGCTGATGAGCGCATGCTGCAGGCTTGTCACCTGTACCCACGCTTCCACCTGTTCGACGTCGAGCGTTACGCTCCAGGGTGTCTGCAAGACCCGGAACGCGAGCACGCCTTTCTGCCGAATGCCAGACTTCGCGGGATCGAGTTGCGTGACGCCTTCCCGCGCGGCGACCTGCAACCGCATCCCCTGCTCCGGCGCCACGACGAAGCTTCCGCGCTGCTTGCTTGCCTCGCGGAAGATGACTTGCGGGACCTTCCACGCCTTCGCGGTTTTGAGTCCCGCGCCGCTCAGGGAGATCGCGAATTGCTGCCGCCCTTCCGTCCTTCCCTTCAAATGAATCGTGATGATGCGCTCGTCTCCATTCTTCGCCTCCGTCCAATGACTCATGGATTCACCCGAGATCGACTCTACATCCAATCCCGCGGGCAATGGGAAGCTCAGCCGGAAAATGCCGGCTCGAGTGATTTCAACGTCGGCGTTCGACGCGAGAACGACGCGGTCTTCACCGAGTGACAGAGTGTCGCGAGATTCCACACGTGTGTCGGGCGCGACTGCTGAGGCCGTGATAGACGCAGTCGCCTTCGGATCCGAATAGCGGAATGCGCGCCGCACCGTGATACCGGGAACCTGCCCTGCGAGCGCGGTCGCTAGAGTCGGCGGGTAATCTTCCAGATTGATCGCCTGCAGCGTGTCGGAAGTTACCGTTTCGAGTTGCACTTCGTTTCCGGTAGCGATGCCAAACATGCCGACATGCGTTGCCGCGCCTTCGGGTGAGATGAGGCCGATCGTTTGCGTGACCGGCAGTGGGCCCGTGGCGACTTGCGATCGGACTACCACGCTGAAGGGACGAGATTGGCTCGGGTTCAGCGCGATTCGGAGTTTCCCAGCATCCGGATCGAAGCGCCATTGCGAGACGATAGATGCAGGCGGCGCCTGGTCCCGCGCATTCAGCGTCGCGGGATCCACCACGTCCGTAATCGTGACGCCCTTGGGAATGAGGAACGTGAGCTCCGCCAATTCGCCCTGCGCCGGTTTGATGAATGCATGGTGCAAACCTTCGATCACGCCGACGGTCGGCACCGCGAGCTGGGTAAGCTCCGCGTGGAAGACGGACTTCTCTTTCGCAACGTCGCGACTGCGCGGCTTCCAGCCTATCCAAATGTCATTGGTGGGCATGAGCACCACGGTCGCGACGGTGGATTTATCGGCGGCCGAGCGATCCACCGAGACGGCGCCGGGCGAGAATACATCCACATCGAGGTTGGCAATCGTGAGCGTGGCGGAGTTTACCAGGCCAAATTGCGTCGGCAGCGTAATCCCTGGTCCTTCGTTGTTTCGCGAAATACCGATTTGGTATTGCAGTTCCACGTCGAACGTCCCCGATTCGATCGCAAGAAGATGGTGCGCCCGCCGCTCGTTCACGGTCGCTTGGACCAGCTTGGTTTTGCCTTCTGGAAAGACCGCCTTCGTTAAGACGGCCGGGGCGTAGAGCAGGGGCAGCCGCTGGCCCCTCTCTGCCGCCCAACGAATCTTGGCCGTGGCGAAGGCGAACTTTTCCTCGACCCGAATCTGCTGGCTCACGGTTTCTGCCACCGGCGCAGCTTTCGGAGGCTCCTGCGCCGTAAGCGAGAATGGCGAAATCATCAGCGCGCCGATCAGCAGGGCCGCGGTCGCCGCCGTGCCCCCGGCATTCGGCGGAGCCGGCGGAATGGGTTGCTCGGGCATCTTCATCAAACGACGCACTGCCGGAATCCCGCAATTGACGATCGCGAAAAGCGCGAGCACCACGAAGAAGAGCTGCGCTCCGCTCTCTTTCGCCAGCGCGGATGCCGCGAGGAGAATCCAGCCAACCGCCAGATACACCGGGTTCTTCGCATAGAATGCGACGCCCCACACAATGACCGCTGCGACCGCCGAAATGCCGGCGAGTGAGATCGAAAGTCCGGGCTTCTCGATGGAGACATTCGAAATCTCGGCCGTCAGCGAACTGCCGGATTGCTGAACAGGGGCGACGAAGGTGATTTCCGCAGGGGCTGCGGCGTCGTGGTGTTTGGCGACACTACCAAGAAAAAAAAGCGCGCCGACTGCGATGAGAAAGGCGAGCGCGCCGATGACCAGCGCGGTCGAATGCTGCGGCGTGTTTCGATACACGTCCGATCGCGTGCCGCCCTTCCACGCAAGGATGGCCAGCACGAAGAGACCAAGCGCGGCCACCAGGACGAAGTAGGTGGGTGCTGTCTCATTCTGGAGCATCCGCATCAACCCACCGAAGCCCGAAGTGTCGACGGCACCACCCACCGGCGTCAGCGATCCGCCCCGATACGAAATGCGCTGCCCCGTATCCGGCGTTACCTTCCATTCCGCCAGCATCACGGGTGCGCTGACGGTCGGCGTTTCGACTCGCACCACCCGTGCATCATTTGCACGCGACGCCAGCTTCACCTTGATGGCGAGCACGGCATTCGGGTCGGCAAGCTGCGGAATGGGGATGAGATTCGCATTGTTGTCGGCAACGGGGACGACGGGCGCGTCATTTACCGTCGCGGACCAGAGCTGCGTGCCTTCCGGCAATTGCAGCCTGAAGTGCGTATGGCGCCGGCTTTTCACGAAGTAACTCGCATCCGTGAGAAACTGTCCCTCTTTGGAGATGCGCGTGGCGAGAGAAGCGCGATCGACCACCTGGCTGATCGAGTCACCCTGCGCGAGGGGGCTCAGCTGGAGCTTCAAATCAAAGGGCCGCGCCGTGTAGCGGTAAGCGGCGAGGATGGGCGCGTCGAAAAGGAGACGGTATTCCGCGGGAACCTCTCCGGGCTCCAGCCGCAGCAGGCTCGCGGAGACACTCACCGGTTGCACCTGGAACTGGTAAGCGCTTGTGACGAGCGTATGGCCTTGCTCCGACTGCACCTCCATTGGACGCGCGCCTGCAAAACTGAGCGTGTCGCCTTGCGCTTTGAAGCCACGCTCGTAGGTCGCGAGTAGCGTGTATGCACCGCTGACAGGAGTGTGGAGATGCACGAGGTATCCGCCTTCCGCCTTCTCCCAGCTGCGAAGATCCTTTCCCACAAACTCGACGTTCCCGTATTCGCTCGAAAGCTCGACCTTCAGCGCGGCGACGGGTGATCCGGTGATCACGTAGTTGAGGACGCTACTCCCATACGCGACGCCTTCACCGATGGAGAAAAGATGCAGCGCGTCGACCTGGACCGATTGCGGCAACCGTTCGATGCGCAGCGTAGCCTGCCAGCCAGGCTCCGCGATGCGATAGGTCGCCTGCAGTCCGGCTACTTTCCGGGGAAAGAAAGCCGTCGCGAGTTCCGTCAGCCCCACTGCCTTCGCTGGAGTAAGGCGAAATCCGGTATCCGCCGACACACCCAGCGAGCCGCGCACCGACTTCGCCTTCACGACCTCCATGCGCGGCAGGACCCACTCGGCGGCGCCCGGAGGCTTGTTTTGCTCCATGCGCAATTGCACCACCTGGCGTCCGGTCACGGGTTGCCCGTAAACGATGCGCAGCTCCGTCGCTGTCTCATCGGCGTCGCGCTGGAAATAGTCCGTCATTCCCGGCGCATTGAGTTTCGCGACGGCGTAGCCCTTCGGCACACGGAGCAGCAATTCGCGCAGCGGCGCCTCCCGGATATCTACTTCGAACTCTGCCTCGGCGCTAAGCTCCGTCTCGCCGTGATGGTATGCGAGCACTTCCGAAACGGTGAGCTCGGGCAAAATCTGGTCGGCCGCAATACGGAGCGAGAAATCCGCACCGGAGAATCGATAGGCAAATCGCTGCGTTTCCGGGACAATCCGGAATACGTTCTTCGTCGCGTCCGTCTCGGGGAATTGCTCGGGCGAAACTTGCGAGAGGCCTTTCGATTGCACGACCTCCAACCGCACTGCTCCTTGATTGAGGACCCGAGCGTAGCCGGCAAAGCGCGTGGCATTCTCGGGGCGGATCTGCAGGGCATCAAATGTCTGCGGGAACGCTCCGATCGGCGTTTGCGTCTGCACCTGCAACGCAAAGTCGGCTTTTTGCGGTTGGTTGAATTGCACGGTGAGCTTGCGCTCTTCCGCGACCGCGCCCGGCTTTAGGTCCCAGGCGAGCACCTGGTCACCGACCACACGCGTCACTTCTCCCGCGCCGCGGAGCACCAGCACGAGATTCGTGAGCTCTCCCTGCATTACTTTGCCATCGATCCGCACCACCTGCCGCACCAGACCCGGACTGACGCCGATCTGCATGAGCATCTCGGCGGAGTAGAACAAGCGTCCCTCCGTCTCGGTCGGCGCGTTCTTCCACGCGAGCTTCACCGTTCCATCCGGCGGAAGGAAACTGGTGAAATCATTGCCCGCGCGCTCGGGTTTCGCCGCGCCAGCGAAGTCGAACTGCGTGTCCGCGGCGAGGCCTTGCAAAACCACCGGCTGCAACGCGCTCGAAGCGACACGGAAGTCCACGGCATTCCAAGGCCCCGAGGCGCGCGTGACCGCATTGAACTTGAACTGCAGCGGGTACTCGCCCGCTTTGTTGAAGCGCAGCACGTAATTGCCTTCGCCCGCGGTCAGCCGCCAATCGGGATGCTGCGGCACTTCCGTGAGTCCGACGCCGCCCGACAACAAGGAAATCGAGCCGCCGGTTGGATTCGCAACCCGGGCCGTGGCCGTAAGCGTAAACGTGGCGCTCTGCGCATTGAGTTGCCCCACCAGTTTGAAGTCGCGAAGCACTACCTGCCGCGTCTCGGGATCGCCCACGCTGATGTTCAGGGGCAAAACATAGGTGCCACCGTGGAACTGAAACGAGAGGGGCTCGGGATCCTCCGGCTTGGTTTGTCCGCGCAATGCCTCGGGCAGAAACTTCTGCTCCATCGGAAGCAAGCCGGACGGCGCTTCGGCGCGGACACTCAGTTCGTGCGACCCGTCCACTTTGACAAAGCCGCTGCTCAATCCCGGTTGCGGCGGTGTGAGCGTGAAGGCAGCGACAGGCGACTTCCACTCGCGCAGATCGCGCTCCGCGATCACGGTCACTTCCATGCGTTCCAGGGGCTTGTCACCTTTCTTCGGTCGAAGGATCAGCACGCGAGCGCCGTCCGGAGCCTGACGGATTCCCCAGTCTAGCAGCGCCTCTCCAATAACCTGCTTGATATCACCTTCCCCTCCGATGGTGAGTGTGAACTCCTTCGGGTCGCCCTGCAGCACATCCAGCGTCACCGAAAGCGTGTTGGTGATTTTCTCCCGCGACACCGCGATGTGGTGCCGGATGCCGGTCGAGAACAGCACCTTTTGGTCGGAAGGCCGCGGTGAACCGAACGTGCCTTCAATCGTCAGCTTCGCCTTTCCGTCCGGCGCCACACCGCCGTTCACCGAAAGATCTTTCACATCCACATCCGCCGTAAAGGCGACTGGAACGAGGAATGAGGACAGCAAGAGGGACAGGATGCGTTTCATAGGTTCACGCGGACGTTGAAAATGAATGCGGGCGCTCAGCGCCCCGAGATGCTCTTCGCCTGGCGGATCATCGCTTCAAGTTTCGCAGGGCGATTGTCGGCGCCGTAAATCGCGGGAATGCCATTGATCAACGAGAGCAGCCGATCCGTGGTGACCTCGGAGGCAAAGGGGCTCTGCGCGAGCCATTCGGAGAATGCGGACGCCGTTGCGGCGAGCCGCAGACTGGAACTCGCCTGCTCGACCGCCGGAGCGGGCGCTTGATACGGGATCGTCCACTCGAGTTCGCGGTAGTCCGAAGTGCCGGGCACTTTGAACCGCGCTCGAGCGATCCCAATGTCGCCACTTCCGCCGGCGTTCACTTCGACCGTGTAAAGCGCATTGCCCGATTCCGCGGCGCCGATCTCCGCGGCATCGACCGTGTTGTCACGGAACTGCTCCTTCTTCAGCCGATGTTTCGCATAGCCGATCTGCCTGTAGGAAGTCACGCGACGCGGATTGAACTCCACCTGCACTTTCACATCGGACGCCGCGACGCGCAGCGCGCCCGCGAGCTGCCCCGCAAACTCCTTCGCCGCCGACTCCGGTGTATTGATGAATCCGTAGCGGCCGTCGCCATTCCGTGAAAGCTGCTCAAGGAGATCATCGTTGTAGCCCTCCCAGCCCACACCGAAGCAATCGAAGGCGACGCCCTGCTTGCGATGCGCCTCCACTTTCGCCTTCAGCGATTCCGCCTTCACCTCGCCGAGATTCGCCGCGCCATCCGTCAGCAGAACCACGCGATTGATGCTGCCCGTCTTGTAGTGCTTCAGCGCAGTTTTATAGCCGAGGTCCAGCGCGGCGGAGAGGTCCGTGCCTCCCTGCGGCGTGATCTCGCTCGCGCGCTGGGTGGCCTCCGCCGCCTTGTCGCCCGCAACGCCATCGGCCCACAGCCTTGGCTCACGGGAGAAAGTGATGAGGCTCACCTTGTCCTCTGCCTTCAGCTGCTGCGAGAGGACGCGCATCGATTCCTTCAGGATGCTCACGCGATCCGCGCGCTCCATCGATCCGGAATTGTCGACGAGCAGCACGAGATTGAGCGGCCGGCCCGGCACTCGTCCGGCGGCCGCCGTCTTCAGCGAGAGCCGAAGCAGATCGCGATTATGCGCAAAGGGATAACGCGCGCGCTCCGAGGTGAACGCCAGCGGCGCGCTGCCGGAAGGCTCCGGATCGCGATAGTCCAGCGCGTTGATGAACTCCTCGCTGCGCACGCTCGCGGCGTCCGGCATCTTGCCTTTGTCGAGGCTTGCGCCCGCGAGCTGGAAGGAGACGTCGCTGACGTTCAGCGAGAAAGTGGAGAACGCATTGTCTTTCGTGGAAACCTCCGGTTGCGGGACTGGCGGGGGTTCTGGCGGCTTCGGTGGCGGCGGCGGCTCAGTTGCCGCGCCGCTGGCAGGCTTCGCGCCGGCGGCTTTCGAATCAGCTGCCTTCGTGTCCTTCTCGAGCTTCGACTCGAGTTGAGCGATCGATTCCTGCGTCCGCTTTTGGCGAAACTCGAGAAGCTCCGGCTGCCAGTTTGGCCACTGCTCTTTGATCTTTGCGAGCGTGTCCGCGGCAGAGCGATAGGTTTCGAGCGCTTTCTGCGTATCGCCCTTTTCCAGGTAGTCCTCCGCTTTTCGCGCGGCAAGGAACCCATTCACAAATGATTCCTGTGCTGGTGGGACCCCTGCGCCGTTGCGCTCCCCTTCCGGACGCTCGCCGGGTTTTGCCGGCGTCATCGTGGGGGCTGGCGCGGATTGGGGTGTGGCCGGCGGGATCAGCAAGCGGTCGAGGTGAACCACGCCTCCGGTGGCCATCGGTGGTGAAAAGCCGAGCATGGCGTCAGTGGGATCCGTCGTGCTCTTGCCTCCCTTGGATGGTTCGCCCGCCGCTTCACCTTTCGACTTCGCGCGCCCGCTGGGGAGTGCCAGATCAAACGTATCGAAGAATTGTCCTTCGGAAGCCGTCGGCGCCCCGCCCGGTTGCCCCGCCAAGCCCTCGGCCCAGTAGGCACCCAGCGATGCGCGGTCTCCGGCCGGCTTCGATCCCGCCGTCCCTGCCTGGTCCTGGAAATGCCAATAGCTGTTTGCGCCAGCCATGCCGAGTGCTGGCTGCGCTGGACTTGGGGTTATTGCGCCCGCCGCATCCAACTGCAAATCGGTGATTTTCGCCACGCCAGAAACATCTGAGCCGGCTTTCGGGTCGGATTGCGCAGACTTGTTGAATTGCCGGTAAGGGCGTTCCCAGAAACTCGTCGCATCCCACGTCGCTTGCGATCGGGCTGCGCTGTAACCGGCTTCCGCGACCTGCTGCTTCTTAAGGTAAAGTTCCTCGCGGCCTTTCCGCGCCTCGATGTTGTTTGGATCCTTGGTAAGGATCTCCTCATACTTTCGCTGCGCCAAATCGTAGCGGCCGAGCTTGGAGTATTCTTCTGCGGATTTTTGCAGGGAATTCTGAGCCGTTACCTCGGGGATGCTCCGTTTACTTCCATCCGCAGCCTCCTCCTTCAGCTCAGAATCGGAGGGAACTCCGGCAACCAACGCCGAGTTTGCATCTGTCTTGCGCCCTTCTTCCGCCGGCTCGTTGGAAATCGCCGCAATGCCAAACAAGTTATCTTTTCCCTTGGCCCCTGCGGGTCCCGCGAGGGGGGGCAATACGTTGGCTTCGGAATCCTTCATGGAATCCGCAGGCAACGCTTTTCCCAACGGGACTTGTCCGAACGCTCGCGCGTCGAGCCCCTCAGGTGTGGGCAATTGAATGCCGGCGATCGGCGCGGTTGCCATCGCAGGCGTCGGCGGCGCTGCGGCATATAGCCGTTTCTTCGCCTCATCCGCCTCGGATTGCTCGCGCGTGTAGCGTCTCTGCAATTCGCGCTGCACCGTTGCTTCACTCCCATCCCTGGTCGTGACGTCTCCACGTGCCGCAGAGGCAAACTCGCGAGGCACCGATTCGTCGCTGAAGATCGTCGTCTTCTCCCTGTCCGCAGCGGACCGCCAGCGCGAGCTTTCAGCCAGGCCATCAGCGAGTGCCGCTGTGTTGTCCGCCAGTTTCTTGCTTTCCGCTGCGGCGAACTCCACCGCGACCTCGTTCTTGGCAGGCTTCTCCACCCCGCTCTCCCGTGCAGCGCCGTTGTCGTCCGATTTGCCGGAAGGCAGGTAAACGTTGGTCACTCGCTCAGACTGCCGCGCCAGCCCTGACGCGCGGCCGGATCGCGAAGAAATCACGTCCGCTGACGACGCAGATGGAGCGGAAGTGCCCGCCACGAGCTTCGGCAAAACCTGGCCGGATCCAAGGCTTGGACGCGAGGGCTCCACGTTATACGCATACCTCACTGATTTCTCGGGCTCGGGCAGGGTTGCCAGGTAATCGGAAGACTTTTCCGGCGCGACAAGGAGGAGAGAAGGCTCGCTGGAAGGTGCGCTGGAGGCCGGCGCGCCATAAGCAACTTCGCCCATTCGCGAACTCGAGCGCGCAAAAAAAGCAAGCGGCACAATGATCAGCGCCGAAATGGATGCCGCAAGGATCAGCGGTTTCCGCCAGGATCGCGGTTCTTGCTCCGGTAAGGGCGGAACCGGACGGGCTGGATAAGGACGGGAAAGCGTCTTTGGCGCAGTCGGGAGCGGCTTGATGCCGCGAAACTTGGCCAGCAGCTGTTCACGGCGTTCTTTGGAGAGCTGGCGGGGCGCTGCGGGTGTCGGCGCGTCTTTCAACGCCCAAGCTTCACGCAACAGTTCCGCGGCCCTCGCGAGGCGCGTATGCAATTCCGCGAGTTCCGGATTCGCGGCAATCTGCGCTTCCACTTCGGCGACTTCCTCCGGCGCGAGTTGTCCCATTAGCAACGCCGTGATCTTGATCTCCAATTCCTCCCGTGGTGTGCGCGGGGCGTCGGGGTTCATGGCTGCACCTCCATCTTCGCGAGTTCCACAGCCATCGATTTAAGCGCGTGGTGTAGCAGGTAACCGACATGCCCGACCTTGAGCCCCATGCGTTCGCCGATCTCGATATAAGATAGGTCTTCATCGAACCGCATCCGGACCACCTCCTTGCTCCGGTCATCCAGGGTCTCCAAGACCAATCGCACCAAACCAATCCCCTCCCAACGCGCGATCTGTTCGTCCGGGATCGGTTGCGAATCCGTCAATTCGTCGCCATTCGCTTCCGTGGCGGATGCCTCGCGGCCGGGCTCGGCAATTGCCACGTGCCGATTGGCCCGGCGCTGGTGATCCACCGCGAGGTTATGCACCGCGCGGTAGAGCCACGGCTGTGGCTGTCGCACCTCGCTGAATTGCATGTGAAGTTTCATGAACGCCTCCTGAACGA
>CBHXZU010000107.1:0-11917 GCA_966125105.1 uncultured Prosthecobacter sp. | reverse complement strand
CGCGCCGATGCGCCTTCGCAGAAGTTGCTGCAGCCGCGGATGGAGGGACAATTGCCTCTCGAGGAAGTAACGATCGCCGAATTACTCCGGGATGCGGGCTACGCCACAGGTCTATTCGGAAAATGGCATCTCGGAGGGAAAGGATTCAGCCCGAAAGAGCAGGGCTTTGACACCGTTCTGATGCCTCCGGCGAATACTCCGCCCTCCGCGCAGGAAGCGGGGAAAGGGGAATACGCGATTACGAAGGCGGCGGAGGATTTCATCGAGGCGAATAAGGATCGTCCCTTCTTCTGCTATGTGCCGCACAATACGCCGCACATTCCGCTCGGCGCGAAGCCGGAGGTGATCGAGAAGCACAAGGCGGCGTTTCATCCGACCTATGCGGCGATGATCGAGACGCTCGACGACTGCGTCGGTCGCCTCATGAAAAAGGTGGCGGACTTGAAGCTGAGCGAGCGCACGCTCTTCATTTTCACGAGCGATAATGGCGGTCTGCATGTGCTCGAGTCGCCCGGCACACCGGCGACGCACAACGGCAGCTTCCGCGGTGGCAAGGGTTACGTTTACGAAGGCGGATTGCGCGAGCCATTGATCGTCCGCTGGCCGGGGCAGATCCCGGCGGGGAAAGTGATCGATACGCCCGTGGTGCTCACGGATCTCGTGCCAACTTTCCTGGAGTTCGCGGGCATCGACCCGATGAAAACGGTCGGACCACTGGACGGGGTGAGCATTGCGAAGGTCCTGCGTGGCGAGTCTGCGCCGGCGCGTCCAGTCTACTGGCACTTCCCGCACTACACGAACCAGGGAGGACGTCCGGCGAGCGCGATTCGTGAAGGCGATTGGAAACTCATCGAGCATCTCGAGGACGGAAAGAAGGAGCTGTTCAATCTCTCCACGGATCCCTCGGAAAAGACGGATCTCGCGGAAAAAGAATCCGGGCGCGCGGTGGAACTCGCGAAGAAACTTGCGCTGTGGCGCGAGCAAATTGGCGCGCAAATGCCGACGAACAATCCGGCATTCCAGCCGGAGCTGCATCGCGCAATCTATGAGGCGCAGGATACGTCGCTGCTGAAGCCGGAAGCCACGGCCGCTGCGACCGAACCGAAGTGGAAAGAGTGGCGCGCGGCGATGAATTCCGCCGTCAAAGGGCAGAAGCCGAACGTCACGCCTGCCGAGGGGATCATTTCTCTCCCCGGCAAGACCGCGACGGTTCACGCGACGAAAATGCGCTATGAGGCGCAGTCGTACAAGAACACCCTCGGTTTTTGGGTGAACAAAGACGACTGGGCGGAGTGGAGCTTCGACATTCCGGCGGACGGAAAGTACGAGCTGGATATCCTGCAAGGCTGCGGAAAGGGAAGCGGCGGAGCGGAGGTCGAGTTCGCGGTCGGGGAGCAAAAGTTCACCACCAGGGTGATCGAGACGGGGCACTTTCAGCATTTCATCCGCCGCAGCCTCGGCACGGTGGAACTGAAAGCCGGAAAGCAGACCCTCACCGTGAAGCCACAGACCAAACCTGGCGCGGCGGTGATGGATCTTCGCGAGGTGCGCCTCGTGCCCGTGCTGTAGCGGGGGGAGTGGAAGCCACGGATGCGGGGGAAACTTTGACGGATGCGCCGGCGAGTTCAACACGGCCACAGCGCGATCTTCACCGCGCTGGGGAGAATTCCCGCAAGCCGGAGGCGGATCTTCAGGAGTTGGAGGAGGATTTTTCGCCGCGCGGGGAGTGTTTTGAGCAGCGCGCGGGCGATCTCTAGCGGTGCGTACCCTATCTCTAGCGCTCCCGACCCTATCTCTAGCCCTCGCGCGCGGATCTTTTTTGGCGCGCGGGCGGGATTGCGCAGCGCGCGGGCCGGCTCTACCGCTGCGAAGGCGACATTTTCCGGCGCGCGGGTCGAGAAAAGTGCTGCGAAGCCCGAGATAATTGCGCCAGAGGCGAGCTTGAGCACCGCGCGACCGAGAATAAGCAGCGCGCGAGCCGCATTAAGCACTGTTAAACCCAGCTCTAACTCGCTTTTTCGGGGAGCTTCAGGGTGAGCGGGCGCCGATCCAAGCTACGCAAACTCAGGCATTTGACCCAAGAAAGGCGACGGCGTTTGGATGGATGGGGCATTTAGAGCCTAAGGCCCGATCGCATGGCAGCCCAGCGCAACGCGATGACCTTTATACACGACCCGCAATGTGCTACTCCGAATGAGCGAAATGAGATAGCCCACGGCCAAATCCTGGGGAAAGCGTCCCGCTGGCAAAGCCCCGAACTGGGCAGAGCCCCCGGTGCCGCGATTCGATTCTGAAATGGCGCCGGACGTTGCGCCCTTACAGGGCTTTCTCGAAATGCGGCCATATACCCAGGGTTTTACCCTGGGCTATCTCATTGCGTTCCTTCGGAACGAAACGGCCATTGGCCACCCAAAATGTGTATAAAAGTCAGCGCAACGCGATGGGTGCGGGAAAGGCGCAGGCAGAGCAATCTTTCACAAATTGGCGATTCCGCGCTATTCCTTCACCAATGAACGTCCGTCTCCTCGCATTGCTATCCTTGCAGGCCTGCGCATTCGCGCAAAACGCTCCGCAGGCACCTGAAGGCATGGCTTACATCCCGGGCGGCACGTTCAAGATGGGCAGCGGGGACGGCGCCCATGACGAGCAGCCGGTGCACGAGGTGACCGTGAAGCCCTTTTTCATAGACAAGACCGAGGTGACCAATGAGCAGTGGGCGGCGTTCGCCAAAGCGACGGGTTACGTCAGTCTCGCGGAGCGGCCATTGAGCGAAAAGGACATCCCGGGATTGCTGCCGGAATTTGTGGGGAAGACGGTCTCGCTCTGCCTCCGTCCGCCGGCGGGTGAAGTGAATCTGCGCGAGTTCCCTTCGTGGTGGGCGCCAGTGATCGGCGCCAATTGGCGACACCCGAACGGCGAGGGATCTTCGATCGATGGCAAGGAGAAGCACCCCGTCGTCCACATCTCGTGGATCGACGCGCAAGCCTATTGCAAGTGGGCCGGCAAGCGGCTGCCCACCGAAGCGGAATGGGAGTTTGCGGCGCGCGGCGGCTTGAAGGAGCAGCCGTTTGTCTGGGGCGAGAAGTTTAATCCGGACGGCAAGCAGATGGCGAACACCTGGCAGGGCAACTTCCCGAAGGAGAACTCGGGCGAAGATGGCTTCAAAGAGACGTCTCCGGTCGGTGCCTTCGCGGCGAATGGCTACGGGCTCTATGACATGGCGGGAAATGTCTGGGAGTGGACCGGAGACTGGTATCACCCGGAGTATTACAAGACATCTCCGAAAGAAAATCCGCGGGGACCGGACAACTCGTACGATCCGGATGAACCCGGCACAATGAAGCGGGTGACCCGCGGCGGTTCCTGGATGTGCGCGGATAGCTACTGTCGCGGCTACCGGCCGAGCGCGCGGATGAAGACTTCGCCGGACACCGGGTTGCAGAATACAGGGTTCCGCTGCGTGCAGGATATCAAGTAACAGGGCCCCCGTGGACTTTGTCTGGGGCTTCTCGACCGCATCTCGTTGCGAGCACCTTCTTGTTTCGAATGAAGACCTTCCACGCGCTCCCAACACAGGCTGGAGCAGATGCCACAAAGATGGCGGTTCGCGCGCGTGCAATTTCGGAAGTAACCGTCGAGCGCATCGATAGCAGAAGATGACGGTCGCACCAGGTGGACGGTGATCCTTGAACCCGTCTTCCGCGCTGCTAACGCTCTTTCAGTGCCCTCCGCGTTTGACCGGTTTCCGAGCGTAGCAAGGCGCGCATGCCGTCGCCTTGGCCGAGCGTGCTTCCTGTTGGTGCTCGCGGCGGTTTGTGCCTTCTTATCGGCGTGCGAGAAGAATCAGCCTCGCGTGGCGATCCGCGAATTGCTCGACCCGGCGAAGCGCATGGCGGCCCTTCATCGTTATTGTGTCGAGGTGGACCCCGTGACGGCAAAGGCGGAGGGGTGGAGCGACTTCAAAGAGTTTGCCCAAGTGCACGACGACCTTACCGCATCTCTTTTGCGCGCAGGTCCCGGCCGTTCTAAAAGGTATCTGGTAACGTGGCACAATTCGATCGATTGGGACGACTGGGGAAAGGGGAAGCGCGGGAGCGCAGAAAGCGGGAACGGCGCTCTGGCCCCGCGGGATATCCTCCGTTACCTCATCTTCGAAGAGGATGGAACGTCCCGGGATCGCCAGGAGAAATACGTTTTCGGAGGGAACATTGCTGATCTGAATGGTGATGGAGAGCCGGAGATTTTTAAAAGCCACGTTTCCGCCTCCGACCCTGGAATTCCAGGGCTTCCGCCGGACTCTCCGCAAAACGCGATTCCCCTGTATCTCGGTGATCTTGTCATTACGCCGCCGGGAGATGATGCGAAGCCGGCGTTTGCGTTGCTGTACAATGCGCATCCGCGCGACGCTTCGCCGACAGACGTGTGGGGTTATGAGATCTGCGACAGAGACCAGGATGGATTCTACGAGATCGCGTTGGGGCCGGTGATAGCGCCGAGCGGAGTGCAGCGGATGATTGAGTTCCGCTGGGACCAGGCCACAAAGCATTGGAAGGGTCCGCCAGCAAAACGGGACGATCATTACCGAATCCTGGATCCGGATAAATGGGAGGACGAAATTCGAGAAATCGCGGGACTCGGCGGCTTGGGGTATCCGATCAAGCAAATCGACAGGGGCGATGGTGAAGCCGAGCGGCTCTCCGGTTGGTCGACGGAGATGGGAGCAGAGGAAATCTCAAAGCCATACGAGCCGACGCATCTCGCAGCGCTTTCGAACGATGATCTGCTCCGATATTTCGAGTGCGCCCCGGTCGCCGGCGAATATCGGCAGGAAAAGTTTCGCGCGGCAACGTCGGTCCGAGATTTTTGGTCGCTGCCACCAAAGGAGGCTGCAATGCAGTACATCCTGCGCAATCGGCCGCCATCTTCATGGGCAGAGTTTGCCATCGGGCCGCTACCGAATTTGCGCGAGGTGCCGCCGGAAACGGGCGATCTGACGTTTACGAGTGGCCCATCCGGCTGTTTTGCGCCCCATGGTTCGTGGGTGCGGCATCTTCACTTGGCCGGCAATGATTCGTACCTGCTTCATGCGGGGGCAATCGAGTTTTGGCGTGGCGCGCCAACGGCAGCGGAGCGAATGCATGTGGAGTTCCGCAAAGTTTCTCTTTCACCGGAAGTCGCCCGGCATTTGATGCAGACGATCTGGTGGATGAGCCGGATGCGGTCGCGCCAGCTCGTGGAGAATGTTAGTGGACAATATTGGTCAGGCGGCGGTACCGGGGAGCGCGACGGGATCGTGGAGTTTTCGGAATCGGACAGCATTCGGGCGACGAATCATGCGGGCTGGCCGACGGAATTTCTCGGCGGAGATCAACCGCGTGGAACGTATTCGGCGGCGAGTTTCATCAGCCTCGTTGCGCAGCTCTTCGAGCGGGAGGTGCCCGAGCAATTGGGGGCGCAATGGCAGTCGCAGGCGCTCGAAGCCGGAGCAACCTTGAGTGAAAAGGAGTTGCAGGCGACGAAGCAAAAAGTCGCCGAGACCTTGCAGCTGTTCATCGACGGAAAAGCAGGCGTCCGAGTGGCGGCAATTGCGGCGGTTGCGGCAGGCGAGAGAAGCTGGACAGAGCTCGAGCCGCTTGTTCGCAAAGCAGCAGACAGATTGCCCGATCCGCGGGAACTCGAGAAGCACATCGCGCGCGTCGATGGTTACATCGAGTTTTGGCGCCGGAAGCTCGGCCCTCAAGCCGGTGTGGCGGGACACCGCGACCGGGATCAAAGGAGATTCGCGCGCGAGTTTCTTTTCAAGGAGCCGGCGGGAGGGACCATGTCCCAGTTTGAAACCCGAATCGGCTTATCCGCGGTACTCACGCCTCCGGCGGTGATCGCGGTCATTGCGAGGCTCAGGGCGGAGGAGATCGATGATAGAAGATTCGCAATCGTCGATGCGCTGCACAATGCGCGTGGCTCTGTAGAGTACCAGGCTCCAGATGGTGACCGCGCAATCGCCCTCGCCCGCAAAACTTTCGCGGCAGAGCTGCGGAAGCTTGAGCTCGCCAATGATCCGGAAGGCTTGCTCGCGTGGGGACGCGAGGAGCCCGAGATACAAAACTTCGCCATAGCGCGACTGGCAAAGATCGATCGCGCTAAAGCGCTGGAGTTGGCAAGACACTGCGAAGAAAAGGCTGATCACGAGATGGTGCTCTCCAGCCTGCGTGAGGCCCGAGAGCAATTGGAGGCGGAGAGTGGGACAACGTCCACCGGTGTGGCCTTGGATGTTCCAAAAGCGCTTGCGCTGCTCGCCGACGCAAGAGGGCGGGTGATCGACCGTGAGGAAGCGCTCGATTTCCTCGTCCCTGCGAAGGATGCGCGCCGTCATCCGGATTCGAAAATCGATGACCTGCTTCGGCAGCTGCTTTCGCGTCAGGGAATGGAGGATCAGGGCCGTCCGGATACGCTTCCCATTGGCGCGGCGCGCAGACTCGCCGGGAAAGCCTGGCAAGCGCTCCTCGAATACCCGGCGAAGAACTCCATCATTGGCTTTGAGCGCCATTCGAAAGTTTTGCCGGCCCTCACATTGATTGCAGAGCAAGAGCAGGAACCGTATCGCGCGAAGATGCAGGAGCGGCTCGGAAGTGAGCTCAAGGCGAGCTTGGGTTGGCTGAACTCCTGGCTTTGGGCCGCGTGGATTCTCGACCTTCGCGAACTGGATTCGGAATTGAAGCGTTTGGCGACGCGGGGACCGCAGGATTTCGACAGCGAGTTGGGGTTCGGTGGAACGAATCAGCGAGTTCCTGTTGCGCAGCGACTGCACCGGGCTCGACATTTGATTGCGCTTTGGAACGAGGAAGAGCCGCTCACACTGGCGCGATCGCTCGTGGCGTTTGCCGTAGCGAATGCGGAAATGTTTGAGGAGTTCGAAGGGACGAGCCATCGGCGGCTCGCGGCGGAAATTGCGCGAGCGAAGCCCGACTTGAAGGAGCCGGAATTGGTGGCTGCGCGGGAGTTCATCGAGTGGGCGGTAACAAATGCGGCCGGGACGCTGCGGCGGCCGGCAAAGCCGGATCAGATCAAGGCAGTGGCAGCGTTCCTTCGGGAAAACTTCGCGAAGTAATTGGCGGTCTTATCATGGAAGCCGCAGGCCCTTGGACTGCCGCGAGCAATCGCAGCCTTTTGGGCTCGCAAGCGTGTCGAGTGCGCGAGCGCGGAGCTCGCAGGTTGCGCTTTAGAACTGTGAAGAATCAGAGCAGTCCAAAGGCGCTTCGCGCGCCTAGCCTGAGACACATTTTTTCGATGCTGCTTAACGATTCCCTGGCATTCGTCGTTTGACCCGGTGGGCGCGGCCCCGCATGGTCGCCGGCCTTTTATGTCAGATCATTCGCCCGCGCATGCTCCCCAGGGCGACACCTCGCTTTGGCGCGTCATTCTCCAGGCGCTCAAGGGCGAGCATCACGATTACACCAGTGTCGGATTAAACCGCGCGGTCGTCCTGCTCGCGGTGCCCATGGTGCTCGAGATGGTGATGGAATCGCTCTTCGCGGTGGCGGACGTGTTTTGGGTTTCACGGCTGGGGAATGTGCACGCTGTGGCGGTCGTCGGGATCACTGAATCGTTGATGACGATCATCTACGCCGTCGCGATTGGCATTGCGATTGCCGCGACTGCGATGGTCGCGCGAAGGATCGGAGAGAAGGACCCGGAGGCTGCATCGCGTGTCGCGGGCCAGATCCTCACGCTTGGCATCTGTGTCTCCGCCGTCATGGGAATGCTCATGGGCGGGTTCGCGCCGCAGATCCTTCGACTCATGGGCGCCAGCGATGACGTGGTGAACCTTGGCTCGAACTTCGCCCGCGTGATGCTCGGCGGAAATATCACGGTGTTCCTCATCTTCGTGATCAATGCCATCTTTCGCGGCGCGGGCGATGCGGTGATCGCGATGCGCACGCTCTGGCTGGCGAACGGGATCAACATCGTGCTCGCACCGTTCCTGATCTTCGGCGTCGGCCCGTTTCCAGAACTGGGCGTCACCGGCGCGGCGATCGCGACGAATATTGGCCGCGGCATCGGTGTGCTCTATCAGCTTTCGCATCTCATGCGGCGCGGCAATCGCGTGCGGGTCGGGTTGCCGGACTTGCGACCGAATTTTGATCTTTTGAAGTCGGTGCTTTCCACGTCCGCCACCGGCATTGCGCAGTTGCTGATCAACACCACGAGTTGGGTGGGCCTCGTGAGCATCCTTGCCGGCTTCGGCAGCGCGGCGCTCGCGGGCTACACGATTTCCGTGCGCATTGTGCTTTTTGCGCTGTTACCGGCGTGGGGATTGGCCAATGCGGGCGCGACGTTGGTGGGCCAGAATCTCGGGGCGGAGAAGCCGGATCGCGCGGAAGCCTCCATATGGATCGCCACCCGATACAATGCGATCTTCCTCGGCGTGATCGGCGTCCTGTTCATCGTCTTCGCCAGGCCGATCGTAAGTCTTTTCAACAGCGCTGAGCATGCGGACCCGGCCGTCACGGCGTATGGAGCGCAAGCGTTGTGGATCGTCGGCCTCGGGTTTCCCCTGTACGCGGTCGGGATGTGTGTGGTGTCCGCTTTCAATGGAGCGGGAGATACGCGCACGCCGACGATTCTGAACTTCTTCGCCTTTTGGTGCTGCGAGATTCCGCTTGGGTGGTTGCTGGCGCATCCGCTCGGGTTGGGACCGATGGGAGTTTTCATCGCGATTCCCACGGCGTTTTCGATCCTGGCGATCTGGGGGACGGTCTTGTTTCGAAAGGGATATTGGAAGGCGAAGAGGATTTAAGTCTCACCCACCTGTGTCTAGCCCACGCAGGCATCCCGCTCTCCGCGCGCAATATCGCTTTTGAATGGCTCGCCTGACCGCTCTGGCGGGCCGCGCTACGGCGCAAGCGTGTTTGCGACGCACTGCTTCAATAATTTCACGGCGTCTCAAGAACGCGGATTCCTGGATGGCCTCCAACCGGAAAAGAAACGATTTTTGGCAACCGCTATAAGCTCACTGGTCGTGGCGGCCGGGATTCGTTTCCACCTTGCATCTGGCGGGTCGACAGAGTCATCTCCGCTCGCGGACAATCGTCCGCCGCTTACCCATGAAACTCCGCTACTTCTTCGCCGGCATTGCCGCAGCCGTCACCATCACTCTCTCCGGATGCAGCAAGTCCGAGGCGGAGCAGCAAGCGGCCGTGGAAAACTTCAAGAAGGAAGCGTCGGGCATCGATGCCTGGATGAAGGATAAACAGAAGGAAGCCGGCCGGAATCCGATGGCTGGCCTGGCAATCATGAAGGAACTCGTCGCCAAGCTGAAAGGGTTGAAGAACGAGAACCTTCCGCCGGACTTGAAGGACGCGTATTCGGACTTCGTGGCGAAGATTGGAAAGATGGAGGGCCTGCTTTCCGAAATCGGATCCAACCCGGCCGAGATGATCAAGAAAGCAGCGTCAGACCCGAACTTCATGACGACCTTCGGCGAGCGCATGAAGGCGATCGAGGCAGAGGTGAAGCCCGCGGTGGATCGACTCAAAGAGGTCGGCAAGAAGTACGGAATCGAGAAGATTGGCGAACTCACGCCGGGCTGAGCCGCAACTGGTCCAGCTTCGGCAGCAATGAGTGTGGGAGGATCTTTCCGATTGCCGCGCATTGTGTCGCCGCCTACGGGGCACAGGCCGCTTTTGGTTGGTTTACCCAGGGCGACGCTCCACTGCCCTTGTTAAGGAAGTAGCGGGGTGATAAAGTCGGTCACGCTAATGGAGCTTCAAGCGACTGAATCGAAGCGAAGTGGAAACGGACCGATCATTTTGCTTCACAAACATTGGTCAGCGACCCCGAGCCATTCACGAACCCCAAGTTCCGTGGGGACGTTGTTTGGGCGGATTTGAAATTAACGAGGTCCCCTACGAGTGGAGCGGGGTCCTTCGGTCGCTTAGGCTCTCTCAGGATGACTCAGTTTTTCACGCGCATCAGCTCGGCTTATAGCATCTGCCGAAAGTAATCTCCGGCTCCGAGCGCGCCTGCGGTGGCGCGGGTCTTCCCCGGGGTTGCTTGTCATTGGGCCTTCGGCCCGCCGCGCCCGCCAGCTTTGCCGACGCAGAGGGGCCGGAAAACTTTCCGCAGATGCGGTCTACTGTGGCGCGGTCGGCGTCGCTGCCGCTTTCGGAGCCATGGCCGCGTCCAGGCGCTTCTTCCATTCCGTGGCATCGCGGCGCCGTCCAGTTACAGTGTAGAACTGCACGATGCGTTTGCTGATGGCCGTGGCGCGGGCACGGTCGGCGTCGCTCGCGGGAGTCCCCAAGGCTTCGAATGCGGCGGCCGCCGTTTGGATTTCCTGCAGGGCCGCGGCGTCCTGGCTGCGTTGCATCAGCGCGAAGGCAAGGAGCGCCCGATTTTCCACGATGCTCCACGGATCAGCCTGTAATTTAACGCGCCAATCCAAAGACTGACGCAGGGTCGCCTCTGCTTCGTTGTAGGCGCGGGAGTCCATCTGCGCGGCACCCAGTCGGCCGAGCGAATCGGCGAGTGCCAATTGTGTGGCCCTCAACCCGGCGGCGGAGTCGGTCTTGAGCTTCGCTACTTCTGCTTCGGCGGCTTTAGCCTTGTCGGCGGCAATCTTGAGATTAGCCGCGGCCTGTTCGGCTTCCGTCCGGCGTTGGGCCGCTTCGGCCTTCGCCTTCGCGGCATCACTCGCTGCGGTGTCCTTTTCCTTCACGGCAGCCTGCCGCGCTTGTTCCGCGCGCTCAGCGACCGTCTTCGATTCCAGCGCTGCCGCCGTTGCAGCTTCGCGTTCCTTGTCCGCTTTTTCGACGTTCATCGCGGCTGCCGTGGCATCCTGCTCAGCCTTTTCCCGTGTCTTTCGCTCCGTCATGAAAAACACGGCCAGCGCGCCGACGGCGATCGCCAGGATCGTGGCGGCAGCCCAAGGGATTGGGCTGTGCCGCGGAGGCTGCACGGCGGCGAGTTGCGTGGCCGTCATGGGCACCAGGGCCATGGCATCGGGACGATCCACCGAAGCAAGCGCGCTTTGGCGGAAGGGGTGCGCGAGCTCGTGGGAATTCGAGTTCAGCGGAGCGGATGGCACCGCAGGCGACGGCGCCGCAGGTGCTGGAACCGGTTCAGCTGGAGCGGGCGTTTGCGGAGCTCTCGCGCGGAGACGTTCATCGATCCGGGCGCGCAATTCCGCATCACTCCCGCAGGCGCGGTCGAGATAGGCGGACCGTTCTTTTGCGTCCGCGACGGAAGAGGCGACGCTGAAGATCGTCAGCTCATTCGGCGAAATCCGGGGAGCAGCTGGCGACGCGGGCGCCGCCGGGGTGGCTGGACGCGGCTTGATGAACGGTTTCACGGGCGCGGAGATAACGAAAGCCGCGCCTTACGGGAAGGCGCGGCTTTCGAGAAAGTTGGTGTTGGTAGATTAACCCTTGAACGGCAGCGGCGCGCCCTGGCGCATCGCGTCGTGCTCGGCGTCCGTGCAAGCGCTATTAAGCGGGACGTTCGTGGAGTTGTCATTTGCTTGCACGAGATTGTTTTGCAGCAGGTAAGCTTCGAGTTCCTCGCCGGAAATATCGGCGAGCATCACGTCATTCACCTCGAGCGTGGGCTGCTTGTCCTGACCGCTCTTCTGCTCCATTTCCCAACGGAAGGCGGGGTTCTTGATGATGTCCTTCTCTTCGTAATCGAGATTGTACTTCTTGAGCACAGCACGGACGCCATTGCTCCAGCCGCAGTAAGTCTTCAGCCAGGCGGTAATTTTCGGTGATGCCATGCCGGATGAATGGACCGGGCAAACGGCAGCGGCAAGTGGCTTTTTGCGCGGCAAGCCTGTATGAGCGGATGACATGAAGGCCTGCCGCCTGCCTATACTCGCCGCCATGACTTTCGCGTTTGTGGCCGGCGCAACGGAGCCGAAGGT
>CBHXZU010000106.1:0-11942 GCA_966125105.1 uncultured Prosthecobacter sp. | reverse complement strand
TTCGCGCCGCTCAGTGTTTCCAGCCCGCTGGTTCTGCAATCGACGGTCGACATTAATATCCTCGCGAAAGTCGAAACCACGTCGGTCCTGGCAGACATCACGGTTCTCGCCGACATGGACGGCGACGGACTGGGTGGTGTTTACCTCGGTCAGAACGGCGCAAACCAAGGCCAGTTGAAGGCGGGCCGTAATCTCGACGTCCGCGGCTCAGAGTACCAGGGCACAGCGCCCGGTGCAGCGGCGCTCGCGAACCTGGACAACAGTGTTGTCCTCCAGCCGAACGGCAGCACGCCGCGCCTTGAGGCGGTTGGAAACATCCTGGTGAAGAACAATGGTTCCGCGCCGTTCGATGCTCAAATCTGGCTCGGTGGCCTCGTCCGCTCGAATACAAATGGCGACGTGGCCTTCGACAACGCCGTGCTCGTGACGAGCAGCAGCGCCCGCGTGCAGAGCCACAGCGACGGAGATGTGATCTTCGTTGGAACGGTGAACAGCGCCACGGGAGGAACGTCGCCTTACAATTTGAGCATTTCTGCCGGTGAAGGCGTGGTCCTCTTCAATGGCGCGGTTGGAGCGGTGAATCCGCTGGGCAACGTCTCGATCGATTCCGCGCTCGATGTCACGGTGACTTCGACCTTCTCGGCGCAGAGCCTGGTGATTACGGATGCGACCGGAACGGTGGAGTTCGGCGGCGCGGTCACCACGACCGGCACTGGAACGAACTTGTCGGTGAACGCGGTCACCTTGCTCATTAACGGGCCGATCAATGCGGCTGCGCCCGGCGCGGCACTCGGCAACATTCTGCTGCAGGCGAACAACCTCGTGGTTGGAAACAACGTGGCCGGCGACGGAACTCTCACGATTCAGCCTCGCGACGTTGATCGCTCGATCGGCCTCAACGAAGCCGGCGACCTCAACCTCGATTCGACCGAACTAGACCGCATCCAGAATGGATTTGCGCAAATCCTGATTGGCCGCGCTGATGGCGCTGGTCTCCTATCGATCGGCGCGCGCACCGGCCTCAGTGCCTGGCAGGATCCGGTGGTCTTCCGTTCGTCTGCGGCTGGTGGCGAGATTGCGCTGCTTGGCGAAACGGCGGGCACGGACGACGCGTCGTTCACCTTCCTCGCGCCGGACATTACGGTCGACGTTCCGACATCGCCTGCCATCACGACAAATGGTGGTTTGGTGCAGATCGGACTCTTCACTGCCACCGCGACGACGATCCTCGAGAGCGATCTCGAGATTCAGACCGCCGGCGGCGCCGTGAGCATCATCGGCACGATCAACGGCGCGAACGACCTCGTTATCAACGCGGGCACCGGCGACGTTTACCTCAACGGGAACACCACGCCGGTCCCGACGGGAACGAGCATCGGCGGCAACGTCCCGCTCAACTCGATCAGCGTCACGGGCGATCTCCTTACGCTCCGGCCGAACATGCGCAGCGAAGGCTCGCAGACGTATACCGGCACGAGCATTCACCTCCTTGGCGGTGACTTCCGCACCTTCGGTGATGGCACTGGAGCGATCGTGTTCAACGGCGCGGTCGTCCTCGAAGGCGCGATTACGGTCACCACGACGAATAGCGACATCGAGTTCAACGGCAGCGTCGATAATATCGCACTCCACACCACGACTGCCGGCAAGGGCTCGCTCCGCTTGTCCGCAGGAAACGGCAACGTTCTGTTCGGCGGCGATGTGGGCGCGACCTTCGCGCCGAAGACGATCGAGATCGTGAGCGCGACACTCGTGGAACTTGGCAATGACCTCGCTGACACCTTCAAGGGTGGCAGCTTGGTGACGATTACGGCCGAAGAAATCGACCTGGCCGGGGACGTCTCGGTTCCGGGTGGCGTTCTCAGCATCACCAACAAGCTCGACGGACAAGGCATCGTGGTTGGCGGAACGGAATTGGCCTCGGCCGAACTGCAGCTCTCTGATTCGGACCTCGCGGCCCTCGGAGATGGCACAGCCTCGATCGTCATTGGACGCAGGGCTGGATCCGGAACCGCGGACTTGGTGATTGCCGATACGGCGACCTTCCGGGACGCGGTGGTCTTCCAGCAACCTTCGAAGACCTCGGGTTCGATCATTGTGAATGGCGATCTCGTGGGCCTCGACAACGCAGGATTCACGTTCAACGGGCCTGCCACCCGACTCAATGCGGACATCACGACGGCCGGTGGCGCCGTGGATATCGAGAATGCAGTCGGCGAGGCGGCGCTTTCCACAATCGACACGGCCGGTGGAGCGGTGACGTTCCGCGGTCTTCTGAAGGGTCTCGTTGGTGGTGAGGACATCACCGTCAATGCGGGCACGGGCACGATCTGGGTGAATAATTCGAGCACGACACCGCTTACGGGAACACTCTTGGGCACGTTGACCCTGACCAACTCGGGCCTGACCCGCATCGAACGTGGTCTTACCGTCGGCGCGCTGGTTGTGGATGGCGGCGGAACCGTAGCCCTGAAGGGTTCGATCACCACTACGGAAGCCGGTGGACAGGATTATGATGATGCCGTCCGCCTGCTCGGTAGCGTGAACCTGACGAGCCGCCACGCCGACGGAGTGATTCACTTCGGCAGCACGGTAGACACGGACCTGGCGCAGCCCACCAAGAAGTACAATCTCTCGGTGACGAACCGCTCGCTCTCGCCGACCGGCACGACAGTTCAGTTCGACGGGGCCGTTGGTTCGTTGCACACGTTGGGCAACCTGAAGGTCAACACGACCGGCGACGTCATTTTCGGAGCGGCGGCTGACATTATCGCGACCGGCCTCTCGCTCCGCGGTGATGCCTTCACGGTGCAGGATGTGACCACGACTGGCGCGCAGGTTTACTACGGTGCCGGAACGTTCGATGGCACGATCAACGCGCTCAAGCTGAGCGTCACAAGCACCCTCGACATCGTGAACTCGGGTGGCGCGTGGGTCGTCACGCAATTGGCGGCCCTCACCGCGAAGAATGCGGACATCTCAATTACGGGCGCGGGAAACAGCTTCGGCGAACTTACGCTGAGGGGTGTGAATGCGACCGTTGAGGAAGCCGGGAACATGGTTCTGCGTTCCACCTCACTGACGGGAATCCTGGACGTCGCTGCCACAGCCACCACGGAAGCGGGCAACATCTCGCAGGGCGCGGCGAAGGTTTCGGCGTTCCGCTTGGAAGCGACAGCTGCCGGCGCGATCAACTTCACGCGTCCCGATACACGTCTGACCCAAGTCGGCGACCTGACGTCCGGCGCAGACCTGACCCTGTTGGTCCGCGGAGCTCGTTATGTATTGCTCGACGGCGTGATCACCGCTGTCGGCGATGTGCTGCTGGCGGCGAATCCTTACGGAAAGGGCAGCAGCTTCAGCACGGGCGGAAACAACGTCACGATCAACGCCGGCGGTCGCTGGGTCGTATACAGCAATTACGCGCAGTATCCGACGGATGGAACGGATCTGGTCGCCCAACTGGGACCTGACTTCTTGATCTCCGGCGAATCTCACCCGTTCGCTGCGCCCGCGGGACAGAACGTGCTGGTGTTCCAGCGACTGATCGCCTGATCAGTTGCGTCGGGGATTCGTGTTTGATTTGGAGCCGCAAGGGTTGAAGAGCCCTTGCGGCTCTACGTCGGGGCCAATCGTGGCGCGGCGCGTCCTCACGAAGACTCGGCTTTCCCAATGCCGCTGCGCGGGAACCCGTATCGCACAGCGTTGGAGAGCAGTGGCGATAGCCGAAGCCACACCCCTATCGCCGGGGGGGGCTCCACCCGCAATCCTCTCTGGCGACCTGGGGATCGCCGCTCCTGCGCGTCCGGTGCGTTCAACCCGCAGGCACATTGGGCGACGCCGCTACGCCTTTTCCCAGCCGCGATGAAACGAGGAACGTGGTCGCCCTTTACGCGGCGGCGGCAACTTGGCGAACGCGGGCGACGCTGGCTTCGACCAAGTCAACGGCGCGCGCGACTTCGGCGCGGTTGTTGAAGCGGCCGAAGGAGAAGCGGAGGCTGCTGCGGGCGCGGGTGTCGTCGAAGCCCATGGCGCGCAGGACGTGGGACGGCTCGTGTTGGCCGGTGGTGCAGGCCGAACCCGCGGAGCAACAGAGCCCGCGCTGATCCAGGAGAACGAGCATGGCTTCGCTCTCGACGCCTTCGAAGGCGATGCTGGTGGTATTCGGCAGGCGGTTCACACGGTCGCCGTTCACCCGCGTTCCTTCGATCCGCTCGAGAATCGCGGCTTCAAATTCGTCGCGCCATGCGCGCACTTCGGTTTCTTCGTGGCCGATGCCGGCGGCGGCGAGTTCGCAGGCTTTGCCCAAGGCAACAATGCTGGCGACGTTCTCCGTGCCGGCGCGGCGGCCGCCTTCCTGGCCCCCGCCGGTGAGGAATGGGAAATACTTCGCGCGCTTGTTCACGTAGAGCACGCCGACGCCTTTTGGGGCGTGCAGCTTGTGGCCGCTCACGGAGAGGAAGTTCACGCCCAGGTCTGCAATGCGGAACGGGACTTTCCCGACGACTTGCACGGCGTCCGTGTGGAATGCGGCTCCTTTTGAGCGAACGATTTCGGCGATCTTCTCAATCGGGAACATCACGCCCGTTTCGTTGTTCGCCCACATGACGGAGACGAGAGCGGTCTCGTCGGTGATGCTGCGTTCGAGTTCCGCCAAATCGATTTGGCCATCGGAGTTGACGCCAAGCCAGGAGATCGGCTGACCGCGTTTTGCGAGGCCGTCACAGGTCTTGAGGGTGGCGCTGTGTTCGACCCGGGTGGTCACCAAGTGTTGTCGGTCGCGATCCAAACGAAGCGCGGAAGAGATCGCCGTGTTCGTGCTCTCGGTGCCGCAACTCGTGAAAATGACCTCGGACGGCTCGCAGCCGAGAAGCGCGGCCACTCGTTCGCGCGCGACCCCGATGGCGTCTGCCACCTGTTTGCCAAAGCGATAGGCCGATGACGGATTGCCATACGACGAGGTGAGAAATGGCATCATCTCGTCAACGACGGCCGGGTCGATCCGAGTGGTCGCGTTGTTATCGAGGTAAATCAGCTCATTGCTCATGACGAAAGGAATGAGAACTAACGCAAACTAAACTGGCGTGCCAACGGAAGTTTGCAGGGGACGCTTGCTTCGGCGGAACGATGTTTTCTTTCGAAAAGGGGGCGCGCAGGTCTGTTGGGACTATTCCCGGGTTTTTAGAGCCTCTTCGGCCATTTTTGGGTGCGATTACAGAAGTGCTTCGTGTGGCACGCCTCAACCCCTGAGGGGTTGAATCAAACGACCCGACACGCGAATGATTCAATCCCTTCAGGATTGCTCTCTCTTTGGCTGAACCCAGGGCTCGTTCTCGCCAACCCTTAGCTAGATGATTGAACGACTTCGGCGTTCCTCAACGTGCTGCCGCGACGTTCGAAAAAGTGCCCGACACGCTCTAGTGGAACCTGCAGTTCGTTTAGGCCAACATGCGCGCCATTCAGACAGACCTGCCGGTCATCCAGGGAGATCTGCGGGTGAGCCAGGGCAATTTGCAACTGGTCCAGCACGATCTGCTGGACGTTTTGGGCAACCTGCCGGTGATCCGGACGAACCTGCGCATCAGCGAGGGCAAGTTGCTGGTCAGCCAGAGTAATTTGCCGGTCGTCGAGAGTGATCTGCCGGTCGTGCACGGGAATCTGCGGGGTGCTGAGGGCAACCCCCTTGGGTTTCAGTCGATCTCGAACTCAGCTGATTCACCTCCTGCGCGAAACGGACCGCCTCAGGCGTCGGTCGATGAGCCGCGGCTTTCGGTGTTCTCTTTTGCCACTGGGAAGGCCCACTTGTGATAAACGATGAACTTCAGCCACCCGAGGCAGGCCTGCGTGGCGATGATGTCGAGATCGAGCGGAAATGATCCGACGCCGGGCGTTTTGAACGATTTGAAGATTGTGAGGATCGTGCTGGAGAGCGCCCAGAGCACGATCACGGCGGTGACGTAACGTCCAAAAGCGTCGCGCTTTCGGGAATCCGTCCGAAAGTTCACGAAGTAATTCCAAAAGAAGAAGAACGTCGTGCTGACTGCCATGCTGCTGGCGGCCATCAGCGGGAGGGGTAAATCCGGATGTGAGGCCTTGAGGTATTTAAATGGCGTCGAGATGAGCAAGTAATTCACCCCGGCGCCGACGAAAAACCAAAGCAGCCGCTGGCGCACGGATTGGCGCGGTTTCGGCAACTCGGACTCAGGACTGCTTTGCATTCCCTTCGATATCGCATCCGCGCCGTTCGTGCCGCAAGGCTGCAGCGCGGTTGCACGAAGTGCGTCCGCACGCATAGGGTGCGCGTAACACTCAGTGTTGAAATCCAACGTCAATTCTACCCGCCGCCGCGTCGTGGTTACCGCCATGGGAGTGGTGAGCCCGCTTGGAATGGGGCTGACAGAAACTGCACAGTCCCTGCAGGCTGGCCGCGATTGCGTGACGCGGGTGACGGCGTTTGACACCTCCAAATGCCGGTGCAAGACGGCGGGCCAGGTGCCCCGGCTGCCGGATGTGGGAGTGAAAGGCTGGGAAGAGCTGCATCCTTCCAGCCACATGATGATCCACGCGGCGCGTGAGGCACTGGAGGCGGATCCAGGCTTTCGCCCGGAACTCATGGTAATCGGCACGACGAGCGGAGGCATGTCCTTTGGGGAGAATTATTACCGCGCACAGTTGGCGAAGGATCGGTCGCCCAGCCGGGCGCATTGGCTGGCCAATTATCCTCCGCAGAAACCTCTGCTCGACACGATGGAGGCGTGCGGATTTCGCGCTCCGCTGCAGATTATCGCAAATGCGTGCGCGTCGGGGAGCAATGCCATCGGGCATGCCTTCCGGCTCGTGCGCGCGGGATTGCATGATCGTGTCCTCTGCGGCGGATACGATGCGATTTGCGAGATGGTCTTTGCGGGGTTCGATTCGTTGCAGGCTTCGACGACGGAATTGATCCGGCCTTTCGACCGCAACCGGTCGGGGCTGGTGCTCGGGGAAGGGGCGGCGATCTTTACCTTGGAGGAAATGAATGCGGCCCGGGCGCGCGGCGCCAGGATCGTGGCCGAAGTAACCGGCTACGGCATTTCGACGGACAACCATCACCTTACTCAGCCCCATCCCAGCGGCATCGGACCCGAGATGGCGATGGAGCGGGCTCTGGACGACGCGGGGATCGAGGCGAGCGCAGTAGACTACGTGAATGCGCACGGCACGGCGACGCCGTTTAATGACGCCAGTGAAGGCGCGGCCATTGCGAAGTTGTTTGGACCATCGGTGCCGGTGAGTTCCACCAAGAGCATGATGGGCCATGCGCTCGGCGCGGCGGGCGCAGTGGAGGCCGCCTTTTGCGCCATTGCGATGACTGAGCGATTTCTTCCTCCGAATATCAATTTCCGCGAACGCGATCCCGCGTGGGAGCTCGATATTGTCGCGAATCAAGCGCGTCCCGCCCGGTTGAATTGCGTCATTTCCAATTCCTTTGGATTCGGCGGGACCAATGCTTCGATCGTATTGAAGGGAGTTGAGGCGTGAGGGCGAGCATCCTGGGCATGGGATGCGTGACCCCGCTGGGCGCCACCCCGGAGGAAGTCTGGGATGCGGTCCGGGCTGGGAAGTGCGTGACCCCGGCGGAAATCACGCATCCGGAAACGGGCCGCAAATTCAAGGGTGCGCCGGTGCCCGCGCAATACACGGCGCATCTTGCGCGCGAGGCGCGGCTCCGACGATCGAGCGCCATCAGTCTGCTCGCGGCGACGGCGGCGAAAGCAGCCATGCAACCGAGCGGTGTATCTGCGTCGGATCGGGGCGCCGCGGGACTCGCGATTGTCTTCGCTGTTTCGAGTGGAGGCGTGCAGTACACGCGGAGGTTTTACGAGCAGGTGGTGAAACAGGGCGCGAATGCCGCGAGCCCGATGCTCTTTCCGGAGACGGTCTACAATGCGCCCGCGAGCCACGTGGCAGCGATGCTGGGAGTCGATGGCGCAACTTACACCTTGGTCGGGGACGGGACCGTCGGGCTACAGGCGCTCACTTTCGGAGCGCAGCTGCTGGAACTTGGGGATGCGGAACAAGTGCTGGTCGTGGCGGCGGAAGAACTCGATTGGATCCTGCTCGAGGCGCACCAAAATTGGAGACTCACCGCCGGCGAGAAACGCCGCGGGGCGCTCCTGGCGGAAGGCGCTGCGGCCGTTTTGATCTCAAAGGCGAGTGGATTGCTTTCAGTTGATGTTCGGGAGGGGCGGAGCTTCGTCAGCCGGCAGGAGGCGGCATTCGCCGTGGAGTCGGTGTTCGCCGATTACGCGGCCGCAGGGCCGATCGACTTTATCGTGAGTGGAAGCAACGACACGTGGGCCGATCGGCTGCTGAGCGAAGCGGCGCGGAAGACGGGGATTGGCAAGGATGCGCCATCGATCATGCCGAAACGCAATTTCGGGGAAGCGCTCGGCGCAGGCGCATTGTTGCAAGTCGTGTTGGCGGCGGCGGCGCTGAACGAGACGAAGGCAAACCGCGCGCTCGTGACTTCCCTTGGCTGGAATCAACAGGCGGCGGCGGCTTTGATCGAGCGCTCGCGCTAAATTAAAGCGTCCGCGCTTAAGTGCCCGGTCCGATTGCGGCGCCGGGCAAGCTCTCGGGCGTATCGTTATTTCCGGCCCGTGATGCGCGGCGCCTGGCGACCGCGCGGCTCATTCCCGTGCCGAGCCACGCGAGGGCAAACAGGACTCCGCCTGCCACCACGAGCGCAGCACCGATGGAGCATTTCAGCCAGACGCCGAGGTGCATTCCTGCCACGGCGCTGATCGCCGCATGCAGCGCGGAGATCAAGAGCATGGCTGGCAGGCGCGAGGTAATGAGGTAGGCGGTGGCGCCAGGGAGGATGAGCGTCGCGACCACCAGGATGGCGCCGACGGCTTTGAATGCGCTGACCACGACGACGGAGAGCAGTCCCATGAGCGCGTAATGAAAAATTGCCGGTGAGATGCCCACGGAACTCGCGAGCGCGGGGTCGAAGCAGGTCACGAGCAGCTCTTTGTAGAAGAGCACGATGAACACGATGACGAGCAGGCACACGCCTCCCATAATCAGAACGGCCGGCGGCGCGGTGCTGTGCCCGAGGATGACGACGGGCGGCTCCAGGCCAGCGTAGCCGAGTTCACCATACAGCACGCAGTCGGCATCGAGATCCACGTGGCCGGCAAACAAGCTGATGAGCAGCACGCCGATGGCGAAGAAGGTGGAAAAGACGATGCCGATCGCGGCGTCCTGTTTGATACGGCTTCGACGCTGGATGACCTCGATCAGCGCGGTGGTGAGCAGCCCTGCGGCGACGGCGCCGAAAAACATGGCGACAGGCCCGCGGGTTCCGCCGAGCAGGAATGCGATGACGATTCCCGGGAGAATGCTGTGGCTGATCGCATCGCCCACGAGTGCCATGCGCCGAAGGATCAGGAAATTGCCCAGGAGCCCGCACGCGAGCGCGACCAGGAATCCCATTACCACCACCCAGCCGTAGGTTGTGAGCGTGTCCGTCCAGGGGGAAATGAAGACCTCTTTTGCGTCAAAGGGCGGAATCATTCGGGACGGGGAATGGTGCGACCGTGCGGGTCGCGTTCGGGATATCCAAGGCGGCGCTCGAGCATCTTGAGGGCGTCGTCGCTGAGCAGATGTTCCATTTCCTCCGCGTCCTCGTGGACGTGGTCGGGCCGGTAGTTTGCCTGCTCGGTGAGATAGAGCTCCCACAAGCGGTGTTTGCGGACGATTTCACCCGCGCGGCGATTTCCTTCGGCGGAGAGCCGCACCATTGATCGGCTTTGCTCCAGGACCATCAAGCCGTCGGCGGAAAGACGGTCCACGACCCGGGAAACGTGATGCGGGGTGCTGCGGATTTTCGCGCTCAATTCGGAGATCGAGATTGCGGCGGCGGAGGGTGCGCCTTCTCCGAGCATGGAGTAAACGGCCTTCAAAGCATTCTCCGCCTCAGCGCGCCGAGTCCGTCTCGTGTGCCGAATCCACCGGGGCACGATGCCGTGGAGCGGCGAGAAGAGAACAGCGAGCAGGAAGATGCTGCTCGCGGAAACAACCATGCAGGGGCCGGTCGGAAGATTGCTCCCGAGGAATGAAAGAAACGCCCCGAGGAGCGCGGCCCCAATGCCGAGCACGACGGAGAGTGCCAGCATCTTGGGCATTCGGTTCGTGAGCAAATATGCCGAAGCCGCCGGTGTGATGAGCATGGCCGAGATAAGCACAACCCCGACGGCCTGCAGGGCCACGACGACTGCGGCTGAAAGCAGGAACATGAATGCGTGCTGGACCCAGGCGACGGGCAGGCCGATGGCGCGGGCGAATGCGGCGTCGAAGCTGACGACGAGCAGTTCCTTATAGAAAGCGATGAGCAGGAGGATGGTTGCGGCGGTCACGGCGCCCATCAATTTGATGTCGGTTCCGCTCAATGCGGCGGCCTGCCCGAACATGACCTTGTCGATGCCGCTCTTATTCGCGTCGGGCAGGTTTTGGATGATGCTCATCATGACCAGGCCAATGGCGAAAAAGACGGAAAGCACGAGCGCGAGCGCAGTGTCCTCCTTCAGCTTGGTTGTCCGGGTGATCCAGGTGACGACCGTCGTTCCGAAAAGTCCCGCGATGCTTGCGCCGATGAAAATAGCGATCGGATCTTTCGTTTGGTTCCAAAGAAACCCCGCGGTGACCCCGGGGAGCACCGCATGCGAGAGGACATCCCCGACGAGAGCGAGACGGCGCACGACGAGAAATGAACCGAGCAATCCACACGTGGCACCGAGCAGGACCGCGCCGGCGAGGGCAAGCTGCACGCTCGTGTCGCGAAGGCTGATGAAGCGCGCGGCCTGCTCCCACCCGCTCACTTCCACCACGTCCCCAATGCGCGCGGCCTGCGCGGGCATCGCCAGGATGCCCAGCAAGAGGATCAGCCAGCCCGCCGTCTTCATCCCCGGTTGGTGAGCTGTTGGGTAACTTCCGAAAGGATGGTCAGGCGACCGCCGTAGGTCTTTTGCAAGAGTTCCGGCGTAAATACAGCGTCCGTATCGCCGAACGCGACGAGGCGCATGTTGATGAGCAGCAGGGAGTCGAAATAATCCTTCGCGCTGGTGAGGTCGTGGTGCACGACCAGGATCGTTTTCCCACGGGCCTTCAGTTCGCGAAGGAGGCCGACGATTGCTGCCTCGGTCGTCGCATCCACTCCCGCGAATGGCTCATCCATCAGATAGAGATCGCTTTCCTGCGCGAGCGCGCGGGCGAGGAAAACGCGTTGCTGCTGTCCGCCGGAGAGATTCGAGATTTGCCGCTCCGCGAAGGGTAGCATTCCGACTTTCTCGAGGCAGGCCCGGGCGATGTCACGGTCTTCGGCGCGCGGGCGTCGGCCGATCCCCAGGCGGCCGTAGCGACCCATGAGAACGACATCCATCACGTTGACCGGGAAATCCCAGTCAACCGATTCCCGCTGCGGAACGTAGCCGACACGTTTCAAACCTTTTGGTCCGGTTTCGCCGAAAATCTTCACCCATCCATTGATTGGCGGGATCAACCCCATGATCGCTTTGATCAGCGTCGATTTGCCCGCGCCATTCGGGCCCATGATGCCGACGAGCCGCCCCGGAGGGATCTCGACATCCACACCATAGAGGACCGGCCTCTTGTGATAGGCGACGGTGAGATCGTGGACTTCGACGGCGGGCACCATGGGTTAAAACCGATAACTAAGGCCGACGAAAGTGGTCAGGTCCTCTGCGGCCCGGGTCAATCCAACGTTAACGCCTGCGTCGAGCTGCGCGTTTTCGCCGAGGCCGTAGGTCACGCCTCCATTGATGGAAGCGGTCCAATCCGTCTCCACGCCGACAGTGCTGGCGAACTCGATCCAGCCGCCGAGTTCCCCGACGATGGCGTGGCTGAAAGTGAAGGTGGTGAGAAACTCTGTCTTGCGA